>CALMSQ010000472.1:0-20830 GCA_937872345.1 uncultured Burkholderiales bacterium
CCGCGGCAGTGCAGAGCTTCGACGTGATCCCGCCCGCGACGGCGTTCGGCGACTGGATCGGGCGCATGCAGCCCGCGGCGCTGGGTGCAGGCCTCTTCGAGCTCGGCGTGACCATCGCGCTGCCGTTCATGGCGCTGCTGCTGTTCGTCAACCTGGCGCTGGGGGTGATCTCGCGGATCGCCCCGCAGCTGAACATCTTCGCCATCGGCTTTCCGGTCACGATCGGCGCCGGGCTGGTGTTGCTGGCGCTGGGCCTTCCCCTGCTTCAGGCGCCCTTCGACCTGATCGTCGAGCGCATGGTCAGCGCCCTCCGGATGTAGCGGCCGGCGCCGCCGACCCGTCGGAGTCCGTACAATCGGGCCGTCGCCACCCCAGTCGCCCGCCGAAGTGTCGCTCCCCGCCGCCGCCCCGCCAGACCCCCCGCAGACCATCCGCCTCCTGGTGGTCGAGGACTCGCAGGTCGACTACGAGCTCCTGCTGGCGACGCTCGCGCGCGAGCGGCTCGACGTCGTCGCGCAGCGCATCGAGGAGCGCCACGAGCTGATCCGTGCGCTGGCCGAGGCACGCTGGGACGCGGTCATCTCCGACCATCACCTTCCCCGGTTCTCGAGCACCGAGGCGCTGCAGGTCGTTCGAGCCAGCGGACTGATCCTGCCGTTCATCATCGTCTCGGGGCTGATCGGCGAGGAGACCGCGGTCGCCGCGATGCGCGAAGGCGCCGACGACTTCCTGGTCAAGGGGCGCCTGGCGCGCCTCGGGCCCGCTCTGCTCAACGCACTCGCAGCCGCCGAGGCGCGGCGCGAGCGCCTGCGTACGGCACGCGAGCTCGAGCAGTCGGAACTGCGGCTTCGCGAGCTGCTAGCGCACCTGGAGACGGTCATCGACGAGGAACGCCGCGCGATCGCGCGCGAGATCCACGACGACGTCGGCGGGCTGCTCACCGCGCTGCGTTTCGACCTGTCGTGGATCGAGCGAAGCGGCGAGGAACGCAGCGCCGAGCGCGCCCGCTACGCGAAGCAGACGCTGACGCAGGCGATGCAGGCTGCGCAGCGAATCCAGCGCAACCTGCGACCGCCCGTGCTCGACGCCGGCCTGCTCGAGGCGCTGCACTGGCAGATCGAGGACTTCCGCCGACGCACCGGGGTCGCCGTCGCGTTCTCGAGCAACGTCGATACGCTCGCTCTCGGCACAGTCACCGCGATGACCGTCTACCGGACCCTCCAGGAGGCCCTCACCAACGTGACCAAGCACGCTCAGGCGTCATCGGTGCGCGTCGGCCTCGTGGTCGGCGCGAACGAGCTCTCCCTGGAGATCGCGGATGACGGCGTGGGCCTGCGCTCGAGCGACCTCGACAAGCCGGCTTCCTTCGGCCTGCGCGGGCTGGCCGAACGCGCCGCCCGCGCTGGCGGCTGGCTCGACGTATCGCCAGGCGCGCGAGGCACCTGCGTGCTGCTGTCGCTGCCGGTCCGCGCCGACCCGGCACCATCGGACAGCCGCCCTTCCGACGGAGCAACACGATGATCCGGGTCGTATTGGTCGACGATCACGCGCTGATCCGGCGCGGACTGCGCGAGACGCTGACCGATGCTGGAGGCATCGAAGTCATCGGCGAAGCTGCCGACTACGCCGAATTTCGCGCCCTGATGCGCGACGTGGACTGCCAGGTGTTGCTGCTCGATCTGAACCTGCCGGGACGCGGCGGCATCGACGTGCTGGGCGCCCTCGCCGCCGAAGGCAGCCGCGTGCGCGTCGTCGTGCTGTCGCAGTACCCCGAGGACCAGTACGGAATCCGCGCGCTGCGCGCCGGCGCGATGGCCTACCTGAACAAGTCGGCCGAACCGCAGCAGATCGTCGACGCGGTTCGCACGGTGGCGACCGGTCGAAAGTACGTGACGCCGGAGATCGCCCAGCTGCTGCTCGACAGCGTCACCGGCAAGGGCGCCAGCGCGCCGCACGACGCCCTGTCGGAACGCGAAATGCAGACGCTGATGATGATTGCTGCCGGCCGCCGCCTTTCGGAGATCGCCGAGGCGCTCGCGCTGTCGCCCAAGACGGTCAGTGTCTATCGCGCCCGGGTGCTCGAGAAGCTCGGCGTCTCGAGCAACGCAGAGCTGGCCTCGTACGCACTGCGGCACCGGCTGATCGACTGAAGTCGGGCGCCGCGCGTCACTGCGCCGCCCGAGCGGCGACACATACCCGGTTCTTCCCGGAGCGCTTGGCCTCGTACATCGCGTCGTCGGCGCGCGCAACCGCGTCGTCCAGTGCCTCGCCGTCGCGCACTCGCGCAACACCCGCCGAGAACGTGATGAACACCTGCCGCGAGTGATGGAGGAAGACATCGGAGGTCAGCGCCCGTTGCACCGCGCGCACTGCTTCGGCAGCCTGCGCCTCGTCGAGATCGGGCAGCAGGATCACGAACTCCTCGCCGCCGTAGCGTGCGCTGAGGTCGACCGGCCGCACGCGGACGCGCAGGAGCCTGCCGAGGTGGCGCAGAGCGTCGTCGCCGGCCTGGTGGCCGAGCGCGTCGTTGAGCCGCTTGAAGTCGTCGACGTCGAGCAGCGCGAGCGAAAGCGCGCGCCGCTCGCTGCGACAGCGCCCGGCGAGTTCGTCGAACGACCGTTCGAGCCCGCGACGATTCAGCAGGCTGGTCAGGTGGTCGGTCATCACCTGGGCGCTGGCAGCGCTCAGCTCGCTGGCGAGCCGGCTCACCTCGTCCTCGAGCAATCGCGCGCGTTCGCTCGCCTGCACGAAGTCGGTCTTCGAGGCGTCGAGCTCGGCGTACATCGAGCGGGTCTCCTCGATCAGGTGGCGCACCGTGCCCGCCAGCGCCGGCAGGTCGGGCGAGCGCTCGATCTCCTCGACGAAGGTGTTCAGCTTCCCGCCGAAGCGTCCGCTGGACTCGGTGAGCGCACGCAGCCAGTCGATGCACTGCGCGATCATCGTCTTCATCATCTGCAGCGAGTCGCGCCGCATCTTCAGAAGTCGCTGGTGCTCCTCGGCCGTGCGCCTGAGCAGCGCACGCGCCTGCGCCATGTCGCGCCGGTCGGGAACGCCGCTGGCCGGCCGAAGCATGTCGCGGATGGCGTCGAACTGCTGGCGCACCCACGCCTCCTCCTCCACCAGCGCAGGCACCGTGTCGCAGACCGCGACCAGCAGGTCGGTCATGTCGTCGACAATGCGCTGCAGGCGCGGCGGCGGTGGCGCGTGTGCCGCCGCCGGCACGAGATGGCCGGCCGGCGCCGCGCTGGCGGTGGCCGCTCGACCGGCCGGCGGTCCCGGCGCGCGGGGCAAGGCCGACGGGTCGGCCGGACCATCGATCGGCACCGACTGCCAGCTGTCGATCAGCCGGTTCAGGCGCTCGACCAGCGTGGCGGTCTCGGAGCCGTGCGCGGCGAGCAGCCGCCCGAGCGCTTCCTTCTTGCGCGCCGCCGTCCAGTGACGATGCGGGAGGTCGAGCTGACGCAGCAGGTGTGCAATCAGCGGGCCCAGCGCGCCGCCGAGGTCATCCCGGCCCCGGCATGCGTCGGCGCCGCCGACGGCGCGCCAGGCCATCGCGTACTGGTCTGGCGTCGGCGGCAACCGCCGCTGGGCCAGGTGGCGCAGTGCGGCGCGCGCGAGCTGCGCGGCCGCAGCGTCGACGGGGGCGTCGCAGTTCATTGCACGACTCCGTGATGCGCGCTCCCGACGCGCACGCGGCGAGCCGGCGCGGTGCGGTCGCTGGCAAGGCGGGCCCGTTCGCCGATCCGCGCCATCTCCTCCGGGAGCTGGTTCGCGGCGACCGGACGCGCCAGCAGAAAGCCTTGCATCGCGTGGCACTTCATGCCGAGCAGCGCGCGCGCCTGCGCGACGTCCTCCACGCCCTCGGCGACCACCTGGAGGCGCAAGCTGCGGCCGAGCGCGATGATCGCGCGCACCACCGCCTCGCCCTCGGCCGACACGCCGAGAAGCCGAACGAAGCTACGGTCCACCTTCAGCTTGCCGATCGGCAGCCGCGTCAGGTACGAGAGCGACGAATAGCCGGTTCCGAAATCGTCCAGGGAAAGCACGACGCCCAGGTCCCGCAACGCATGCAGTGCCCCGAGCGTGCGCGTGAAGTCGCGCACCATGCACGACTCGGTCAGCTCGATCTCCAGCATCCCCGGCTCCAGCCGGTGCTCGACGATCGCGTCTCGCACCGTCTCGGCGAGCGACGGCTTCTCGAAATGAAGCGTCGAGATGTTGACCGATACCTTCGGCACGCGCAGCCCGCTGTCGCGCCACGCCCGGATCTGACGGCTCGCCTCGCGGATCGCCCACTCGCCGATCTGCACGATCAGCCCGCTCTGCTCCGCCAGCGGGATGAACTCGGTCGGCGGCACGACCATCCCGTGGTGGCGCCAGCGCGCCAGCGCCTCGACGCCGATCAGCGTGCCGCGCACCACGTCGACGCAGGGCTGATAGCTCAGCGAGAGCTCGCCAGACTCGATCGCCTTGTGCAGGCCGCTCAACATCTTCAGTCGCGCGCGCGCGTCGACGTTCGGCGCCGGCGCGTACCAGCGGAACGAGCGGCTGCCGCGCAGCTTCGCGTCGGCCAGTGCCGAGTCCGCGTGCGCGAGCAGCAGTCCCGCCGTGTCGCCGTCGCGCGGATACAGGGCGATGCCGGCGCAGGCGGTGACGAAGCACTCGGTGCCGGCGATGGTCAGGGGCAGCCCCAGGTCGCGCAGCAGCGCGTCGACCATTGCGTCGACGCGCCACAGGTCCAGCACCATCGGCACCATGATCGCGAACTCGTCGCCGGGGAGACGGGCCAGCACCGCCTGCGCTCGCGCAACCGGTTCGGACCCGGACCCGACGCCTGGATGGCCGTCGCCGCCGCCCTCGCCCGCCCCGTTGAGGCGTGCGAGTTCGCCCGCGAGCCGCTCCGCGATGGCGCAGATTGCCTCGTCGCCGGCCACCTGCCCGAGCGACTCGTTGATCTGCGTGAATCGGTCCAGGTCGATCGCCACGACCGCCACCTGCCGGCCGTGAAGTCGCGCCTCGGCCACCGCTTCGGTGCACAGGGCGAGGAACCGGTTGCGGTTGGGCAACCCGGTCAGCGGGTCCGCGCTGATCAGGCGCTCCATGTCCCGTTCCGCACGCACGCTCTCGGTCATGTCGCGGATCACGCCGCGCAGCATTGCGACCCGCCCGTTCGAATTGCGCCTGGGCTCGGCCTCCACCCGCACGGTCATCCAGTCTCCGCCGACCTTGCGCAATGGAAGCTCCAGCGCAAACGGCACGTCTGCGCGGATCGCGTGGTTGGTCGCGCTGAACAGCGCCTCGTGCCGGTCGCGCGGCACCAGCCGCAGGAACTCGTCGGCGCTGATTGCGGTGCGCGGCGAGTCGAATCCCAGGATCGAGAAGCTTCCGGTCGAACCGTGAAACGTCCGGGACCCGAGGTCGAAGTCGAACGTGCCCACGCGCGCCGAGGTGTGCGCCCGCGCCAGGCGATCGTGGCTGGCGAGCAGTTCGCGCTTCATGTCGGCCATGTGGCACAGCCGCCGCACGCGCTCGACGAGCAGCTGCCAGTGTGTCGAGCGAATGAAGAAGTCGGCCGCGTCTGCTTCGAGGGCGCGCTCGATCGCGTCGTCGTCGCGCGCGCCGGCAAGAATCAGCACCGGGCAGTCGCCGAACGACGCCGGCTCGTCCTCGCCGACGGCCGCGCGGCGCGTCGCGGCATCGGCGAGCGCCGCATCCACGACCAGTAGGTCTGCCGCGCGCGAAATGTCCTGGCGCAAAGCTTCGCGGGGAACTTCCTTCAGCGACCCGCATGCGACGACATCGTAGCCGTGCCCTCGCAGCGCGCCTGCGGCCGACGCCCGCCAATGCGCATCGCCATCGACCAGAACGATCAGCGCACGGCGTTCCACGGTATCCGGTGGCGCCGAGGGCATTGCCGTTGCATCACTCATCGTGTCTCGTTTTCCCGCCAGTTCGTGCCGAAGAAACGCGCAACCGGGCGCCGAATGCACGTCATCCCTTGTTTTCGTCAGGAGTTCGGGTAGATTTAGCCCGCTGACCGACCGTACGTCTCCCGGTGACCACTCCTGACGCCCGACCGGCCGGAATGTTCCGGTCCGATTCGATACTCGCTGCGGCCCTGCTTGCCGCGTTCTCGATCCTGATCTTCGGACTGCTGATCGCGGCCCGATCGACGGCGGACGTCGGCGACACCGACGGCGTCTTGCCCGGGTCGCAGCCATTCTGGGCGACCGTGCTGCTGGCTTGCAGCGCGCTCGTCGCCGCCGGCACCGCGTTCGTCGCCTGGCGCGAATCGTCGCGCACGCGCCGCGAGTTGTCGCGTCTGGCCGCCGACGCGTCGCGGCTCGCGCTCGGAGAATATCGGCGCCCCGTGGCCGGTTACGAGCGGACTGCGCTCGAACCGATCGCGACGGCGCTGGCGCGGCTCGGCACTCTGGTGGACGCGGCGGCGTCGATCATCGAAGATCGCGACCGGCAACTCGCGACCATCCGCACGCTGGGCGAGATCATCTACTGGGAAACCGACCCCGGGGGGCGATTCACGCGCGTCGAGTTCGAACCTGCGCTGCCGCAGCGCAAGCGGCTCGGCCTGCTCGGGCAGTCGCAGTTCGAGCACGCGACGCCCCTCGACGGCACGCGCTGGCTCGCCGCCAACACCGCGATCGCGGATCGCCGCAGCTTCGACGGCCTGAGCCTGCGTCGCTTCGACGCCGACGGCCGCTGCGTCGACGTCCGCGAGTCGGGGCAGCCGCGCTTCGCCGCCGATGGCACCTTCACCGGTTATGCCGGGGTCACGCGCCTCCTCGACCTTGCGGCGAACGCATTCGCAGACGATGCCGCTCGCGTCGCGATGGAGACGAGCTCCGAGCCGACGCTCGTGCTGCAGGACGCCCCCGATGCGCCGGGCGTCCAGCGTCTGAACGCAGCGGCCGAACAGCTGTTCGAGCGCGGCGCGCCCGAGCTCGAAGGCTGCCCCCTCGAGGCGCTGTTCGCGCCCGGCCAGGCTGAAGCGGTCTGCGCGTTCGTCGAGGCACTTCGCCAGCGGCATCCGCTTCGGCGATCGATGGCGATCGTGAACCGCTTCGGCGAGCGCATCGAGGTGCTTGCCCGCCTCGAGCCGGCCGACCCCGAAACGCTGACCGCGGTGCTGGCGCTCGACCCGCGCGACGCGGAGATCGCCGCGCTGCGCGCACGCTCGCACGAGAACTCGTCGCTGCGCGAAGACGTGTCCCGGCATGCGCAGAAGCTCGAGCGGCGCACGCGCGAGCTCGAAGCTCTCGCCTACGGTATCTCGCACGACCTGCGCGCGCCGCTGCGCGTCGTCGACGGCTACGCGAAGCTGATGCGCGACGACTGCGCGGCGAACCTCGATCCGGCCGGTCGCGATCACCTGGAGCGCATCCTGACTGGTTGCGCGCGCATGGAACGGATGATCGATGCGACGCTCGCGCTGGCGCGGACCTCGACGCAGCCACTGGTCACCGCGCCGGTCGACCTCGGCCGGATCGCGCGCGAGACGCTCGACTCGCTGGCGCGCAGCGCGCCCGGGCGCGCGGTCGACGTGCGGATCGGCGACGGACTGCAGGCGCAGGGCGACCCGACGCTACTGCGCACGATGATGGAGAACCTGCTCGGCAACGCCTGGAAGTACACCGCGCGGCGCGAGCTTGCATCGATCCGCTTCGACGCACGCCGGGATTCGAACGGAAACCAGATCTTCTGCGTAGAGGACAACGGCACCGGCTTCGACATGCGCCATGCCGACCGTCTGTTCGGCTTGTTCCAGCGCCTGCACCCGGAGACCGAGTTCCCCGGCAACGGGCTCGGACTCGCAGCCGTGCAACGCATCGTCCAGCGCCATGGCGGCACCGTCTGGGCCGAGTCCTCGCCTGGCGAAGGCAGCCGCTTCTACTTCACGCTGCGCGCGCTCGACTGGCCAGGCTGAGGATCGCCCGCCGGTCCGCAGCGACACGGACCGACGCGAAAAATGGGGTGGGCGATGGGATTCGAACCCACGACAACCGGAATCACAATCCGGGACTCTACCCCTGAGCTACGCCCACCATCGGGATGGCCTGCCCGACAGGAATCGAACCTGTGACCCTCAGCTTAGAAGGCTGATGCTCTATCCAACTGAGCTACGGGCAGAATTCCGTCGGGGCCGAAGGCGCGCTCGATGCCGGTTCGGATGCATCTGACATCGAAAGCGCGATGGTCGGGGCGAGAGGATTCGAACCTCCGACATCTTGCTCCCAAAGCAAGCACTCTACCAGGCTGAGCTACGCCCCGGAGGAACGGGATTGTAGCGCACTTCGGCGCCCGCGGCGCCGATCAGCGCGCGTCGCCCAGCGCGCTGGCCAGGCGGTGCGCCATCTGCTCGGCGACGCCGGCCTCGCGGGCCTCGACCATCAGCCTGAGCAGCGGCTCGGTGCCCGACGGGCGGATCAGGATGCGGCCTTCGTCGCCCAGTTCGCGCTCGACCTCCTCGCGCGCCCGCGCGAGCGTCGCGCTGCCCCTCCAGTCGAAGCCCTTGTCGATGCGCACGTTGACGAGCTTCTGCGGGAACATCCGCAGGTCGGCGCATAGTTCGGCCAACGTCGCGCCGCTCGCGCGGATCGCCGACAGCACCTGCAGCGCGCTGATCGTGCCGTCGCCGGTCGTGTGGCAGTCGAGGCACAGCAGGTGGCCGGAGCTCTCGCCACCGTAGCGCCAGCCCTTCTGCTGCAGCGTCTCGAGCACGTAGCGGTCGCCGACCTTCGCGCGCTCGAACTGCACGCCGAGCCGGCCGAGCGCCTGCTCGAGACCCAGGTTCGACATCAGCGTGCCCACCGCACCGGGCACCGGCTCGCGCTCGCGGCGATCGCGGACGATCACGTACAGCAGCTCGTCGCCGTTGTACAGGCGCCCGGAAGCGTCGACCATCATCAGCCGGTCGGCGTCGCCGTCCACGGCGATGCCGAGGTCGGCCTTGTGCTCGAGCACGGCGCGCCGCAGCGCCTCGGTCTCGGTGGCGCCGCAGCCGTCGTTGATGTTCAGGCCGTTCGGCGACACGCCGATGGGCACCACGTCGGCGCCGAGTTCGTGGAACACGTGCGGCGTGGTGTGGTAGCCGGCACCGTGCGCGCAGTCGACGACCAGGCGCAGGCCGCGCAGGTCGAGCGCGCCGGGAAAGCTGCTCTTGCAGAACTCGATGTAGCGGCCCGCGGCGTCGTCGATGCGGCGCGCGCGGCCGAGGCTGCGCGAGGGCACGCAGGCGATCGGCTCGTCCATCTGGGCCTCGATCGCCGCCTCGAGCTCGTCGGGCAGCTTGTTGCCGTCGGCCGAGAAGAACTTGATGCCGTTGTCCTCGTACGGGTTGTGCGAGGCGCTGATCACCACGCCGGCCGACAGCCGCAGCGCGCGCGTCAGGTAGGCGATCGCAGGCGTCGGGATCGGCCCCGACAGCAACACGTCGACGCCCGCCGCCGAGAAGCCCGCCTGCAGCGCGGCCTCGAGCATGTAGCCCGAGACGCGCGTGTCCTTGCCGACGATCACCGCCGGCCTGCCGCTGGCCCCGGCGCTGCCGATTCCGCCTGCCCCCTGTGCCGGCGCGGCGCCGGCCAGCACCTTGCCCGCCGCGAACCCGAGGCGCAACACGAAATCGGCGGTGATCGGCGCTTCGCCGACCCGGCCGCGCACCCCGTCGGTGCCGAAATACCTGCGTCCCATCGCGTCCGCCCCCTTCGCTCGCCCCGGTTTCCTATTGCGCCTCGTCGATCGCCCGCCACACGCGCAGCGCGTCGCGGGTTTCGGCCACGTCGTGCACCCGCACGATCGCGGCGCCGCGCGCCACCGCTGCGAGCATCGCGGCGAGGCTGCCCGCCAGCCGCCCGTCGGCAGGCCGGCCGGTGAGGTCTCCGATCATCGACTTGCGCGACACGCCCACCAGCACCGGCTGCCCGGCCGCGGCGAGTTCGTCGAGCGCCCCGAGCAGCAGCAGGTTGTGCCGCAATGTCTTGCCGAAGCCGATGCCCGGGTCGACGACGATGCGCTCGCGCGCCACGCCGGCGGCGCGCAGCGCGTCGACGCGCGCCTCGAGGAACTGCTCGACCTCGGACACGACCTCCGCGTAGACGGGCGCCTGCTGCATTGTCGCCGGCTCGCCCCGCATGTGCATGAGGCAAACCGCACACGCCGAGTCGCGCACCGCGTCGATCGCGCCCTCCTCGCGCAGCGCGAAGACGTCGTTGATCATGTCGGCGCCGTGCCCGATTGCGGCGCGCATCGTGGCCGGATGGCGCGTGTCGACCGACAGCGGCACGCCGCAGTCGCGCAGCGCGACGAGCACCGGGATCACGCGCGCGATCTCCTCGTCGGGCGACACGGGCATCGCGCCGGGGCGCGTCGATTCGCCGCCGATGTCGATCAGGTCCGCCCCGTCGGCAACCAGCCGGCGCGCGTGCGCGATCGCCGCCTCGACCGTGTCGTGGCGACCGCCGTCGGAGAACGAGTCGGGCGTGACGTTGACCACGCCCATGACCAGGGGTCGCTCGAGCGACAGCGTGAACCTGCCGCAGGCCAGTCGGCTGACCGGATCGAGCAGGCTCATCGGGAGGCGCAAACGCCGGGAACGCAAGCGGGGGCGGCCGGCCGGCGTCGCAGCGCACGCCGCGCCGCCGGGGCCGGCAGGCCCCGCGGCATCAGGGCGCGGCGGGCTCGGCGGGCGCCGCCGGCGGCGCCGCGGGAGCGGTCGTCGTGCTGCCGGCGCCGGAGCCGCTGCCGCCCGACGAACGCTCTTTCGGCGGCCGCGGCGGGCGGCCCGCCATGATGTCGTCGATCTGGTCGGAGTCGATCGTCTCCCATTCGAGCAGCGCCTTGGCCATCGCCTCGACCTTGTCGCGGTTCTCCTCGAGGATCTTGCGCGCGGCGGCGTACTGCTCGTCGATGATGCGACGGATCTCGCTGTCGACCTTGCGCATCGTCTCTTCGGACATGTTGGTGGTCTTGGTGATCGAGCGGCCGAGGAAGATCTCGCCCTCGTTCTCGGCGTAGACCATCGGACCCAGCACGTCGCTCATCCCGTAGCGGGTGACCATGTCGCGCGCGATCGACGTGGCGCGCTCGAAGTCGTTCGAGGCACCGGTCGTCATCTGGTTCATGAAGATCTCTTCGGCGATGCGTCCGCCGAACAGCACCGCGATCGTGCTCAGCATGCGCTCGCGGTCCATGCTGTAGCGGTCGCCCTCGGGCAACTGCATGGTGACGCCCAGCGCGCGCCCGCGCGGGATGATCGTGACCTTGTGCACCGGGTCGGTCTTGGGGACGACGCGCGCGACCACCGCGTGGCCGGACTCGTGGTACGCGGTGTTGCGACGCTCTTCCTCGGGCATCACGATCGAGCGCCGCTCGGCGCCCATGATGATCTTGTCCTTCGCGCGCTCGAAGTCGATCATCTCGACCAGCCGGGCGCTGCGCCGCGCGGCGAACAACGCAGCCTCGTTGACCAGGTTGGCCAGGTCGGCGCCCGAGAAGCCGGGGGTGCCGCGCGCGATGATGTCGGCGCGCACGTCGGGCCCCATCGGCACCTTGCGCATGTGCACGTTCAGGATCTGCTCGCGGCCGCGGATGTCCGGCAGCGGCACCACGACCTGCCGGTCGAAGCGTCCGGGGCGCAGCAGCGCCGGGTCGAGCACGTCGGGACGGTTGGTGGCCGCGATGACGATGATGCCCTGTCCGGTCTCGAAGCCGTCCATCTCGACCAGCAGCTGGTTCAGCGTCTGCTCGCGCTCGTCGTTGCCGCCGCCCAGCCCCGCACCGCGCTGGCGACCGACCGCGTCGATCTCGTCGATGAAGATGATGCACGGCGCGTGCTTCTTGGCCTGCTCGAACATGTCGCGCACGCGCGCCGCACCGACGCCGACGAACATCTCGACGAAATCGGAACCCGAGATCGAGAAGAACGGCACTTTCGCCTCGCCGGCGATCGCCTTCGCGAGCAGCGTCTTGCCGGTGCCCGGCGAGCCGACCATCAGCACGCCGCGCGGGATGCGCCCGCCCAGCTTCTGGAACTTCGACGGATCACGAAGGAAGTCGACCAGTTCCTGGACTTCCTCCTTGGCCTCGTCGCAACCCGCGACGTCGGCGAAGGTGATCGTGTTGTTGCTCTCGTCGAGCATGCGCGCGCGCGACTTCCCGAACGAGAACGCCCCGCCGCGCCCGCCTCCCTGCATCTGCCGCATGAAGAACACCCACACGCCGATCAGCAGCAGCATCGGGAACCAGGAGACGAAGATGTTGAGCAGCATCGACTGCTCTTCCTCGGGCTTGGCGTTGACCTGGACGCCGTACTTCATCAGGTCGCCGACCATCCAGATGTCGCTCGGCGTGTAGACGACGAGGTGGCGGCCGTCCTTGGCCCGCACCCGCAGCGTGCGCCCGTCGACGACCACCGAGTCGATGCGGCCCTCGCGTGCCTCGACCATGAACTGCGAATACGGCATGTCGGCACCGCGCGCCTGGCGCGTGTCGAACTGCTTGAATACCGTGAACAGCACCAGCGCGATCACCAGCCAGATCGCCGCCTTGGAGAACACGTTGTTCACTCACCTGCTCCTTCGGGCGCCGCGCCCGCTCGATTGCCTGCTGTCACTGGCCGCATTCTACGCGCATTGCGCGACCCGCCCCCTGCTGCGGGTATCGCTAAGCCATTGATTTGCATAGGTCATCCTGGACGCCCGCGCCTTTCAACCGTCTGGCCCGGACGCACTGGCCGCCGTGGCCTTCGGCGAGCGCCCCAGCAGATACGTTTCGGCCGAGCGATCCCGGGAGGCCTTCGGCTTGCGTACCGCCACCTTGACGAAGCTGCGCTTGAACAACTCTACGACCTGGCTGTACCCGCTGCCGTGGAAGCATTTCACCAACAGCGCACCGTCGGGCTTGAGGTGCGCCAGCGCGAAGGCCACCGCCAGCTCGACCAGGTCGCCCATCCGGGCCGCGTCGGCCGCCGCCACGCCGCTCAGGTTGGGGGCCATGTCGGAAACTACAAGATCGAGCTTCGCGCCGCCCAGCACCTGTTCGAGCCGGCGCAGCGTTTCCTCGTCCCGGAAGTCTCCCTGCACGAACGTGACGTCGGCGACCGGCTCCATCGGCAGAAGGTCCAGGGCGACGATTCGCCCGTCGATGCCTGCGCCGGCGCCCGGCGGGCGCGCGAGCCGCTCGCGCAGCACCTGGCTCCAGGCGCCGGGCGTCGAGCCGAGGTCGACCACGGCGATGCCCGGCCGGATCAGGCGGTCCTGGGCATCGATCTCGATCAGCTTGTAGGCCGCCCGCGAGCGATAGCCGTGCTTCTGCGCGAGCTTCACGTACGGGTCGTCGATGTGCTGCGCCAGCCACGCCCGGTTCACCTTCTTGCGCTTGCTCATGCCGGCGCGCCTCGCGCGCTTGCGCGCCGATGGGTCCGCAGCCCACACTTGCATCTTCCGCCGCCCGACGGCCCGACCGCCCCGACTTCCGACGCCATGAGCATCACTCCGTTCCCGCTGCCGATCGCGCTGACGCCCGCCGACCGCAAGGCCTTGCGGGCGCGCGCCCACCACCTCGATCCGGTGGTGATGATCGGGGATGCGGGGCTGAGCCGGGCGGTGCTGGCCGAAGCCGACCGGGCGCTCGGCGCCCACGAGCTGATCAAGATCCGGGTGCTAGGCGACGACCGGGCGCAGCGCCAGGCCCTGCTCACCGAGATCTGCTCGGCGCTCGGTTGCGCGCCGGTCCAGTCGATCGGGAAGCTGCTGGTGGTGTACCGCCCGAAACCGATCGAAGACACCGCCGCGCCGAAGCGCCCGCGCGGCCCGCACCTGCCCAAGAAACTGGCGGCCACCGGCGCGACCGCCCGACGCAAGCCAGCCAAAGCGAGGAAACCGATGAAGGCGATGAAGGTCGAGAAAGCCGCGGCGCCCGCCGCGAAGGCGCGCAAGGCGGCCGCCAAGAAGCCCGCGAGAGGCGCGGCGGGCAAGCCCGAGCCGGTGGGCACCCGGGGCAAGCGCACCGCGATCGGCGCGCGAGCCCGCGTACCGGCCCACCACGGCGACACGAGCAGCGCCACCCAGGGGCCGACCCACCTCGCCGGCCGCTCCGGGCAGGCGAGCAAGGCCGGCACGCGGGCCCGCGCGAAGAAGGCCTGAGCGCTACTCGTAGCGGACATCCAGCACGTCGTACTGGCGCACGCCCCCGGGCGCGCGCACCTCGGCGGTGTCGCCCGCGCTGCGCCCGATCAGCGCACGTGCGATCGGACTCGACACCGAGATCTTGCCGGCCTTGATGTCGGCCTCGTCGTCGCCGACGATCTGGTAGCTGACCCGGTCGCCCGATTCGAGGTCTTCGAGGTCGACGGTCGCGCCGAACACGACGCGGCCGTCGGCGTCGAGCAACTTGGGGTCGATGATCTGGGCGTTGGCCAGCTTGGTCTCGAGCTCGGCGATGCGCCCCTCGACGAAGCCCTGCCGCTCGCGCGCGGCGTCGTACTCGGCGTTCTCGGACAGGTCGCCCTGGGCGCGCGCCTCCGCGATCGCGTTGATCACGGCCGGTCGCTCCACCGACTTGAGTCGCTGCAGCTCTTCCTTCAGCAGCTCGGCGCCGCGCCTGGTGAGCGGAATGGTTGCCATCGGATACCTCGGGTTCTCGGCGCGCGACACGGCGCGCGGCAATCGCTCCAAAAAGACTCGGACCGCCGGGCGGCGAAGCCGGGCGGTCCGTCTGTCAGTGCAACTCTAACGCAAAACGCGCCGCGCGCGCACGTCCGCCGGCTGCGCCGCCCGCCTGCGGGCCGAGCTACAGCCCGGCGTGCAGTTCCTGCAGCGAGTAGACGTCGAGCCGCTGCAGCGATCGCATGCCCTCGACCGCCGCCAGTGCGCCCGCGATCGTCGTGTAGTAGGTCACTCGCTGCGCCAGCGCCGTCGTGCGGATCGAGCGCGAGTCGGCGATCGCGCCGCGTTTCTCCTCGACCGAGTTGAGCACCAGCGACACCTCGCCGTTCTTCAGCAGGTCGACCACGTGCGGGCGCCCTTCCTGCACCTTGTTGACGGCGGTCACCGGGACGCCGGCCGCGGCGATGGCCGCAGCGGTTCCCTTCGTGGCCACCAGCGCGAAGCCCATCTCGTGCAGCGAGCGCGCGATCGTCACCGCCTTCGGCTTGTCGGCGTTCTTCACCGAAATGAACACCGTGCCCGACTCGGGCAGGCGCACCCCCGCGCCGAGCTGCGACTTCACGAACGCCTCGCCGAACGTGTGGCCGACGCCCATCACCTCGCCGGTGGATTTCATCTCGGGGCCGAGGATCGTGTCGACGCCGGGGAACTTGACGAACGGGAAGACCGCCTCCTTCACCGAGAAGTACTTCGGCACCACCTCGTGCGTGACACCCTGGTCGACGAGGCTGCGCCCGACCATGCAGCGTGCCGCGATCTTGGCCAGCTGCAGGCCGGTGGCCTTCGACACGTAGGGCACCGTGCGCGACGCGCGCGGGTTGACTTCGAGCACGTAGACAGTGCCGTCGCCGCCGCGCGGCGCCGCCGGATCGGCGTCGGCGCCGCCCGCGTCGCGCTGGATCGCGAACTGCACGTTCATCAGTCCGCAGACCTTCAGCGCTCGCGCCATCAGCGCGGTCTGGCGCTTCAGCTCCGCAACCACGGCCGGCGACAGCGAGTGCGGCGGCAGCGAGCACGCCGAGTCGCCCGAGTGCACGCCGGCCTGCTCGATGTGCTCCATGACGCCGCCGATGAACACCTCGCTGCCGTCGGACAGGCAGTCGACGTCGACCTCGATCGCGTCGTTCAGGAAGCGGTCGAGCAGCACCGGGCTGTCCTCGGACACCTTGACGGCCTCGCGCATGTAGCGCTCGAGGTCCTTCTGCTCGTGGACGATCTCCATCGCGCGGCCGCCCAGCACGTAGCTCGGGCGCACGACCAGCGGATAACCGATCTCGCCGGCGAGTTCGAGCGCCTGCGCCTCGGTGCGCGCGGTGCGGTTCGGCGGCTGCTTCAGGCCGAGCTCGTGCAGCAGCTTCTGGAAGCGCTCGCGATCCTCGGCGACGTCGATCGACTCGGGCGAGGTGCCGACGATCGGCACGCCGTTGGCCTCGAGCGCGAGCGCGAGCTTCAGCGGCGTCTGCCCGCCGTACTGGACGATGACGCCCATCGGCTTCTCGATCGCGACGATCTCGAGCACGTCCTCGAGCGTGAGCGGCTCGAAGTACAGGCGGTCGGACGTGTCGTAGTCGGTCGAGACGGTCTCGGGGTTGCAGTTGACCATGATCGTCTCGTAGCCGTCGTCGCGCAGCGCGAACGCCGCGTGCACGCAGCAGTAGTCGAACTCGATCCCCTGCCCGATCCGGTTCGGCCCGCCCCCGAGCACCATGATCTTTCGCCGATCCGTCGGCTGTGCCTCGTCCTCGTCCTCGTAGGTCGAGTACATGTACGCGGTGTCGGTCGCGAACTCGGCCGCGCAGGTGTCGACGCGCTTGTAGACCGGGCGAACGCCCAGCGCCCACCGGCGCGCGCGCACCGCGTCCGGGTTGGTGTCGAGCAGCCGCGCCAGGCGCCGGTCGGAGAAGCCGCTGGCCTTGAGCCAGCGCAGTTCCTGCTTCGTCAGGTCTTCCAGCCGTCGTCCGGCGAGCTTGCGCTCGGTGGCGACGATCTCCTCGACCTGTGCGAGGAACCAGGGGTCGATGCCCGACTCCTCGTGGACCTCGTCGACGCTCATGCCGACGCGGAACGCGTCGCCGACGTAGAGCACTCGCTCGGGGCCCGGTTCGCCCAGCTCGGTGGCGATCTCGTCGCGATCGGCGCTGCGCTCGTCCAGCCCGTCGATGCCGGTCTCCAGGCCGCGCAGCGCCTTCTGGAAGCTCTCCTGGAACGTGCGGCCGATCGCCATCACCTCGCCGACCGACTTCATCTGCGTGGTGAGCCGCGAATCGGCCTGCGGGAACTTCTCGAACGCGAAGCGCGGGATCTTGGTGACGACGTAGTCGATCGTCGGCTCGAACGCGGCCGGCGTCGCGCCGCCGGTGATGTCGTTGCGCAGCTCGTCCAGCGTGTAGCCGACCGCGAGCTTGGCGGCGATCTTCGCAATCGGAAATCCCGTGGCCTTCGAAGCGAGCGCCGACGACCGCGACACCCGCGGGTTCATCTCGATGACGATCATCCGGCCGTCGCGCGGATTGATCGCGAACTGCACGTTCGAGCCGCCGGTCTCGACGCCGATCTCGCGCAGGATCGCGATCGACGCGTTGCGCATCAGCTGGTACTCGCGGTCGGTCAGCGTCTGCGCCGGAGCCACCGTGATCGAGTCGCCGGTGTGAACGCCCATCGGGTCGAAGTTCTCGATCGAGCAGACGATGATGCAGTTGTCGGCGCGATCGCGCACGACCTCCATCTCGAATTCCTTCCAGCCGATCAGCGACTCCTCGATCAGCAACTCGCTGGTGGGCGACGCCTCGAGGCCGCGCTTGCAGATCGTCTCGAATTCCTCGCCGTTGTAGGCGATGCCGCCGCCGGTGCCGCCCAGCGTGAAGCTCGGCCGGATGATCACCGGGAACCCGATGTTCTTCTGCGCCGCCCAGGCCTCTTCCAGCGAATGTGCGATCGCCGAGCGCGCCGAGCCCAGGCCGATCTTCGTCATCGCGTCCTTGAACTTCAGGCGGTCCTCGGCCTTGTCGATCGCCTCGGGCGAGGCGCCGATCAGCTCGACGCCGTACTTCTTCAGCACGCCGTTGCGGTGCAGGTCGAGCGCGCAGTTCAACGCGGTCTGGCCGCCCATCGTCGGCAGGATCGCGTCGGGCTTTTCCTTCTCGATGATGCGCTCGACGACCTGCCAGGTGATGGGCTCGATGTAGGTGACATCGGCCGTCTCCGGGTCGGTCATGATCGTCGCCGGGTTGCTGTTGACGAGGATGACGCGGAAGCCCTCCTGCCGCAGCGCCTTGCAGGCTTGCGCGCCGGAGTAGTCGAATTCGCAGGCCTGGCCGATGACGATCGGGCCGGCGCCGATGATCAGGATGCTGTGGAGGTCGGTGCGCTTGGGCATGTTGCTGCGGTCATTGAGCGGTTTGCGCGACGGCGGATGCGCGCGCCGAACGCACCGCGTCCATCGACGCGATGAAGCGGTCGAACAGGTAGTGGATGTCCTGCGGGCCCGGGCTCGCCTCGGGGTGCCCCTGGAAGCAGAACGCCGGCCGGTCGGTGCGCGCGAGCCCCTGGATCGAGCCGTCGAACAGCGAGACGTGCGTGACCCTCAGGTTCGCCGGCAACGAAGCCGGATCGACGGCGAACCCGTGGTTCTGGCTGGTGATGTGCACCTGGCCGGTGTCGAGGTTGCGCACCGGGTGGTTCGCGCCGTGGTGGCCGAACTTCATCTTCATCGTCCGCGCCCCGGAGGCGAGCCCCAGGATCTGGTGGCCGAGGCAGATGCCGAAGGTCGGCAGCCCGCCGTCGACCAGTTCGCGGACCGCCGCGATCGCATAGTCGCAGGGCTCGGGATCGCCGGGGCCGTTCGACAGGAAGATGCCATCGGGACGCTGCGCGAGCGCGTCGGCGGCGCTCGCCTGCGCCGGCAGCACGATCAGTTCGCAACCGCGATCGGCCAGCAGCCGCAGGATGTTGCGCTTGACGCCGTAGTCGTAGACGACGACGCGGAAGCGCCGCGCCGACTGCGAGACGAACCCGGCGCCGAGGCGCCACGAGCCTTCGGTCCAGTGGTACGGCTCGCGGGTCGAGACCACCCTGGCGAGGTCCATCCCGGCCAGGCCGGGGAACGCGCGCGCCGCCTCGATCGCCGCATGCTCGTCGATCACCTCGCCGGGCCGCGCGGCGGCGACGAGGCAGCCGTTCTGCGCGCCGCGGTCGCGCAGCAGCCGGGTGAGCTTGCGCGTGTCGATGCCGGCGATCGCCGGCACGCCTTCGCGCTGCAGGTACCCGGTCAGCGACTCGACGCTGCGCCAGTTCGACAGCCTTGCCGGCACGTCCTTCACGACCAGGCCGGCCGCCTGGATCTTCGCCGCCTCGACGTCCTCGGGATTGACGCCGTAGTTGCCTATGTGAGGGTAGGTGAGCGTGACGATCTGCCGGCAGTAGCTGGGATCGGTGAGGATCTCCTGGTAGCCGGTCATCGCGGTGTTGAAGACCACCTCGCCCACCGAGCGCAGCGCGGCGCCGAACGAACGGCCCCGGAACACGGTGCCGTCGGCCAGTGCCAGCACGGCGGGAGCGAATTCAGGAATGAGGCCCGCGCCGTCAGGGGTGCGGGCGGACTCGGCGTGCGGTTCGGGTGACAACGGCAACTCCTGGGGAAGTCACCGGAGCACCCCGCGCCGACGCGCCCGGACCTGATCGAGGGTCCTGATCGGGCCCGCGCCCGCCGCGACGGCGTCGCGCGAACACGGGGTCGGCAGAGTGTGACGGGGCTGGCAGGCGCTAACCGGTGAGCATTGGCGAAACCTGTGAATGATAGCACTTCGCCGAAGCCCCTCGTCTGCGGCCGGGAAGGCGCGCACGGCCGCGGCGACGCCAGGGGCGCTCCCGGAAACGGCAACGGCCACCGCGAGGTGGCCGTTGCTCGTCTGCGGAACCGGTCGCGCGCGCGACCGTTCGCTGCTTGCGTCGCGCGCTTATTTCGCGCGGCGGCGCAGCCCCAGGCCGACCATGCCGGCGCCGAGCAGCGCCAGCGAGCCGGGCAGCGGCACCTGGCCGTCGCCACCGCCGGTGCCGTTGTCACCGCCGCCGCCCGCCACCGTGCCGAAGCCGTCGAGGTAGACGTAGCCGGCATGGCCGCCGTACGGGCAGTCGGAGGCCAGCAGGATGATCGAGTAGTTGCCGCCCTGCGCGACGCTCAGGCTCACGTCCTGCCACGGCGTCCAGTACCACGAGCCGGTCTGGTTGAAGATGCTGCCGTTGGTGGCCGAGTTGTAGACCGCGCTGTAGAGGATCGCGCCCGAGTCGTCGTCGCGGACCCGCAGGATGAAGTTGTCCGAGTCGGTCGCTCCGTGCGAGGACTCGAGCACCGCCGCCCACGAGAAGTTGATCGACGTGCCGTCGTAGTTGGTGACGCTCTGCGAGACCGTCGAGACCGAGTAGTTGTTGTTGCTGTCGTTCACGCGCACCGAGTGGTCGCCGTAGCGCACCATCGACAGGTTCGTGCCCCCGGCGATCGGGTCGTAGCCCGCGCTGGTGATCGTGTTCGTGATGTACGACGCGTTGTACGAGGAGCCGCCGGGCTGGTACGCCGCCGGGTCGATGGCGCCTCCGGTCCAGTAGCCCCCGCCCTGCGTCCATCCGCTCAGGTCGCCGCTCTCGAATCCGCCGTTGACGAAACTCGCGGCGAACGCCGGTGACGTCGCTGCGGCCGCGATCGCAGCTGCCATAAGTGCCTTCTTCATGCTCATCTCCCTGTTGCCCATCGTTGGTGTTGCATCCTCGAACCGGGTTTCCCCGAACAAGGAGCAAGCAATTCGGATGCCAGCCTGTTCTGCACCTGCAAGCCATTGATTCGACTGATGGAAAATCCGGCCAGCTAGGCGTTCGCCACGACGATGTAAGAATATCCGACATGCAGGATTTCACGCTGTCGCCTGTCGACGCAGCCCTCAACGCTCAGGAAACGACTGCCGGCCCGCGATGACCTGCCGCAACCGCGCCGGTCCGCGCTCGTCGTCCCAGCCGACGATGCTCGAACCGTCGGCGAACACGACGATCGGCGTGGCCAGGCGTCCGCGCCCCAGGAAGAACCCGATGTCGACCATCGTGTCGTGCGGATAGCGGCACCCCTCGCGCGCCGGCCCGCCGCCGGCAGCGGGTCCTTCGCC
>CALMSQ010000473.1:0-3819 GCA_937872345.1 uncultured Burkholderiales bacterium
ACGCCGAACAGCTCGATCTTCTGCACGTCGGGCACGCGCAGCAGCTCCTGGCGCACGCCCTCGACGACGCGGCGCAATTCTTCCATCGTGAACCCGTCGCCGGTGAACGCGTAGATCGTGCCGAACACGTCGCCGAACTCGTCGTTGAAGAACGGGCCGATCGCCTCGGACGGCAACGTGCTGCGGATGTCGTCGATCTTCTTGCGCACCTGGTACCAGATCTGCGGCACCTCGCGCGGCGGGGCAGTGTCCTGCAGTTCGAGGACGATCAGCGACTCGCCTGCCTTCGAGTAGCTGCGGGTCCACTTGAAGTAGGGCACCTCCTGCAGCTTGCGCTCGATGCGGTCGGTGATCGCCTCGTCGACCTGCGCGGTGGTGGCACCGGGCCAGATGGTACGCACGACCATCGCGCGAAACGTGAAGTCCGGATCCTCGCGCTGGCCGAGCCGCAGGTACGCCAGCGTTCCGGCGATCGCCACCACCAGTACGAAGAACAGCGTGAGCTGCGGGAAGCGCAGCGCGGCGGCCGACAGGTTGAAGCGCGACGGCGGCGTGCCTGGCGCGTGCGGCGCCGGGCTCATCGACCGCCCCCGGCCGCGGCCGGATCGAGCACCCTCACCTTCTGGCCGGCCACGAGCAGGTTGGCGCCGGCGGTCACGATCCGGTCGCCCGCGGACACGCCTTCGGCGATGCGCACGGCGTCGTCGAGATATCCGGCGGTGACGACCGGTACCGGCTGGACCGTGCCGTCGGCGGCGACTCGCCAGACGTGCGGCCGGCCGTCCTGCGAATACAGCGCCGACAGCGGCAACTCGAAGCCGGGCGCCGTGTCGCGCGCCACGCGCACCACGGCCGTCATCCCCAGGCCGATTCCGGCCGTATCGCCCTGCAGCGCGAGCCGCATCGCGAACGTTCGCGAGGCCGGGTCCGAGGCCGGCGAGATCTCGCGCACCACCGCGCTGCGCGGCTGCGGGCCGAGCGCGGGGATCACTGCCTGCCAGGTGCGCGTGGCGCGCGCCAGGGCCAGGTCGCTCTCGGCAACGGCGACCTCGAGCTCGTATTCGCCGCTGCGCGCGACCCGCACGACCGACTGGCCGGCGGCCACGACCTGCCCGGCCTCGGCGTCGATCGCGGTGACCACGCCGGCCACGTCGGCGCGCAGCGTCTGGAACGCCGCACTGTTGCCGGCCTGCGCGAGCTGCGCCTCGGCGCTGCGGCGGCGCGCATCGGCCGCGTCGGCGGCCGCCTGCTGGCGATCCACCTGCGCCTGGCTCACGAAGCTGCGCTGGCGCAGGTCGCGCAATCGGTCGAGCTCGACGCGGGCCAACGCAAACTCGGTGCGCGCCGCGTCGAGCTGCGAGCGTGCCGCGGCGACCGCGGGCGCGAGATCCTGTGGATCCAGCCGCGCCAGCACCTGCCCCGGGGCCACGGCGTCGCCGACCGACACCATGCGCTGCGCAATCTTTCCGCCGACCCGAAAGCCGTACCGGCTCTCCACGCGCGGGCGCACGGCCGCCGGCAGCGTCAGTTCGACCGGGGAGGCCTGCGCCTGGACCACGATGCTGCGCACCGGGCGAACCGGTTCCTGCGCGACGGGGGCCGGCTTCTGGCAGCCGGCGAGCAGGATCGCGGGCAGCACGCCCGACCACAGCAGGTGCATTCTCATCGACCGGGAATCCGTAGTAACTGACGCGTCGGTCATTAATTTACGCGAAGTCCCCGAAGCGGTCAACGCGGCGCCGCCTACAATCGCGGCCATGTCACGGACCCTGGTCACGTCGGTCGATCACTACGAGAACTTCCCGGTCGCGTCGCTGCTCGTGCCGTCGCAGCTGCGCCCGGCGGTGGCCGCGATCTACCGGTTCGCCCGCTACGCCGACGATCTCGCCGACGAGGGCGACGCGATGCCGTCCGAGCGTCTCGCGGCGCTCGACGAACTCGATCGCGCGCTGCGCGGCGCAGGCGACGATCCGCCGGTGGTCGCGCAGTTGCGTCCCCACTTCGAAGCCCACGCGCTGCCGGTGGCGCCGCTGCGAGCGCTGCTGTCGGCCTTCGCGCAGGACGTCGGCCCCGTGCGCCACCCGTCGTGGAACAGCGTCACCGACTACTGCAGCCGCTCGGCCAACCCGATCGGCGAATTGATGCTGCGCCTGTTCGGCGCCTGGAATGCGTTCACGCGGATTCCCTCCGACGAGGTGTGCACCGCACTGCAGCTGCTGAATTTCCTGCAGGACCTTGCGCAGGACTGGCGCCGCGACCGCCTGTACCTGCCGCTGGACGAACTGCACGATGCGGGCCTGACCGAGGACGACGTCGCGCGCTCGGTCGCCGACGGACACGCCAGCGATGCACTCGCGTATTTCCTGTCCGGGCAGACCGACCGCGCGCGCGCGCTGCTCGAGTCCGGCGCCGTGCTGGCGCAGCGGGTGCCGTGGCGGCTCTCGCTCGAGTTGCGCGCGATCGTCGCCGGCGGCCTGCGCGTGGCCGACCGGCTGCGCGCCACGGGCCACGACCCGATCGCGCATCGTCCGTCGCTCGGCTGGCACGATGCACCGGCCCTGGCGAGGCTGTGGTGGCGCACGCCCAAATGACCCCGGACGACTACTGCCAGGACAAGGCCGCGCGCAGCGGCTCGAGCTTCTACTACAGCTTCCTGTTCCTGCCCCCCGAGCGCCGCCGTGCGATCACCGCGCTGTACGCATACTGCCGCGAGGTCGACGACACCGTCGACGAGGCCACCGACCCGCAGGTCGCGCGCGCCCGGCTCGACTGGTGGCGCGGCGAGATCGAGCGCCTGTTTGCCGGCGACCCGCAGCACCCGGTCACGCGGGCGCTGGCCCCCCACCTGGAGCGCTGCGCCATCGACCGGGCCTCGCTGGTCGCGATCATCGACGGCATGCAGATGGATCTCGAGCAGGACCGCTACCCGGACTTCGAGGGCCTTCGACTGTACTGCCATCGGGTCGCGGGGGTGGTCGGTGTGCTGGCCGCCGGCATCTTCGGCGCGCGCAACGCCGGCACGCTGGCCTACGCCGAGCAGCTCGGCCTGGCGTTCCAGCTCACCAACATCGTCCGCGACGTCGGCGAAGATGCGCGCAAGGGCCGCATCTACCTGCCGCTCGAAGACCTCCAGCGCTACGGCGTGCCGGCGCACGAGATCCTCGCGGCGCGGCCGAGCGATCGTTTCGTCGCGCTGATGCGCTTCGAGGCCGAACGCGCCCGTGCCTGCTACCGGCAGGCGTTCGCACTGCTCGAACCCGCCGAGCGTCGCGCACAGCGACCGGGCCTGATGATGGCCGCCATCTACGCGCGGCTGCTCGACGAGATCGAGCGCGACGGGTTCCGGGTGCTGACGCACCGCACCTCGCTCACCCCGGTCCGCAAGCTCTGGCTCGCGTGGAAGACCTGGGTGACGGGCTGTCCCCCCCGCGTCTGACACGGCGTGTCTGCGTCCGCTTCCCCGTGCGCCGACGGGCCGGCCTCGCCGTCGGCCGGCGCGCCTGCTGTGGCCGTGGTGGGGGCCGGCTGGTCGGGCCTGGCAGCCGCCGTTGCGCTGGCCGAAGCTGGGCTGCGCGTGACCCTGTTCGAATCGGCGCCGCAGGCGGGTGGTCGTGCGCGCACCACCGAACTCGAGACGCCGTTCGGCCGTCTCGCGCTCGACAACGGGCAGCACCTGATCGTCGGGGCGTATCGCCGGACGCTGGCGCTCGCCGAGCGCCTCGGCACCGCCCCTCGCCTGCATCGGCATCCGATGCACCTGGCGTCGTCGTCGGGCCTGTCGTTGCGCGCCGCGCGGCTGCCGGCGCCGCTTCACCTGGG
>CALMSQ010000474.1:0-3819 GCA_937872345.1 uncultured Burkholderiales bacterium
ACGCCGAACAGCTCGATCTTCTGCACGTCGGGCACGCGCAGCAGCTCCTGGCGCACGCCCTCGACGACGCGGCGCAACTCCTCCATCGTGAACCCGTCGCCGGTGAACGCGTAGATCGTGCCGAAGACGTCGCCGAACTCGTCGTTGAAGAACGGGCCGATCGCCTCGGGCGGCAGCGTGCTGCGGATGTCGTCGATCTTCTTGCGCACCTGGTACCAGATCTGCGGCACCTCGCGCGGCGGGGCGGTGTCCTGCAATTCGAGGACGATCAGCGACTCGCCCGCCTTCGAATAGCTGCGCGTCCACTTGAAATGAGGCACCTCCTGCAGCTTGCGCTCGATTCGGTCGGTGATCGCCTCGTCGACCTGCGCGGTGGTGGCGCCGGGCCAGATCGTGCGCACGACCATCGCGCGAAACGTGAAGTCGGGATCCTCGCGCTGGCCGAGCCGCAGGTACGCCAGCGTGCCGGCGATCGCCACCACCAGCACGAAGAACAGCGTGAGCTGCGGAAAGCGCAGCGCCGCAGCCGACAGGTTGAAACGCGACGGCGACGCGCCTGGCGCGTGCGGCGCCGGGCTCATCGACCGGCCCCTGCCGCGGCCGGATCGAGCACCCTCACCTTCTGGCCGGCCACGAGCAGGCTCGCGCCGGCGGTCACGATCCGGTCGCCCGCGGACACGCCTTCGGCGATGCGCACGGCGTCGTCGAGATACCCGTCGGTGACCACCGGTACCGGCTCGACCGTGCCGTCGGCACCGACTCGCCAGACGTGCGGCCGGCCGTCCTGCGAATACAGGGCCGACAGCGGCAACTCGAATCCGGGTGTCGTGTCGCGGGCGGCGCGCACCACGGCCGTCATTCCCAGGCCGATGCCCGCGGTGTCGCCCTGCAGCGCGAGCCGCATCGTGAACGTTCGCGAGGCCGGATCCGAGGTCGGCGAGACCTCGCGCACCACCGCGCTGCGCGGCTGCGGGCCGAGCGCCGGGATCACCGCCTGCCAGGTGCGCGTGGCGCGCGCCATCGCCAGGTCGCCCTCGGGAACGGCGACTTCGAGCTCGTATTCGCCGCTGCGCGCGACCCGCACGACCGACTGGCCGGCCGCCACGACCTGCCCGGCCTCCGAGTCGACCGCAGTGACCACGCCCGCCACGTCGGCGCGCAGCGTCTGGAACGCGGCGCTGTTGCCGGCCTGTGCGAGTTGCGCCTCGGCGCTGCGGCGGCGCGCATCGGCCGCGTCGGCCGCTGCCTGCTGGCGATCCACCTGCGCCTGGCTCACGAAGCTGCGCTGGCGCAGGTCGCGCAATCGATCGAGTTCGACGCGGGCCAGCGCGAGTTCGGTGCGCGCCGCGTCGAGCTGCGAGCGTGCCGCGGCGACCGCCGGCGCGAGATCCTGCGGATCCAGCCGCGCCAGCACCTGCCCCGGGGCGACGGCATCGCCGACCGACACGCTGCGCTGCGCGATCTTGCCGGCGACGCGAAAGCCGTACCGGGTCTCCACGCGGGGCCGCACGACCGCCGGCAACGTCAGCTCGACCGGGGAGGTCTGCGCCTGGACCACGACGCTGCGCACCGGGCGAATCGGCTCCTGCGCGACCGGGACCGGTTTCTGGCAGCCGGCGAGCAGGATCACGGGCAGCACGCCCGACCACAGCAGGTGCACTCTCATCGACCGGGAATCCATGGTAACTGACGCGCGGGTCATTAATTTACGCGAAGTCCCCGAGGCGGTCAACGCGGCGCCGCCTACAATCGCGGCCATGTCACGGACCCTGGTCACCTCGGTCGACCACTACGAAAACTTCCCGGTCGCCTCGCTGCTCGTGCCCGCGCAGCTGCGCCCGGCGGTGGCCGCCATCTATCGCTTCGCGCGCCACGCCGACGATCTCGCCGACGAAGGCGACGCGACGCCGTCCGCGCGTCTCGCGGCCCTCGACGCACTCGATCGCGCGCTGCGCGGCGAGGGCGACGACCCGCCGGCGGTCGCGCAGTTGCGCCCCCACCTCGAAGCCCATGCGCTGCCGGTGGCCCCGCTGCGCGCGCTGCTGTCGGCCTTTGCCCAGGACGTCGGTCCCGTGCGCCACGCGTCGTGGAGCAGCGTGACCGACTACTGCAGCCGCTCGGCCAACCCGATCGGAGAGCTGATGCTGCGCCTGTTCGGCGCCTGGAACGCGTTCACGCGCATTCCCTCCGACGAGGTGTGCACTGCGCTGCAGCTGCTGAATTTCCTTCAGGACCTCGCGCAGGACTGGCGCCGCGACCGCCTGTACCTGCCGCTCGACGAGCTGCACGACGCGGGCCTGTCCGAGGACGACGTCGCGCGCTCGGTCGCCGACGGGCGCGCCAGCGACGACTTTGCGTATTTCCTGTCCGGGCAGACCGACCGCGCGCGCGCCCTGCTCGAGTCCGGCGCCGTGCTGGGGCAGCGGGTCCCGTGGCGGCTGTCGCTCGAGTTGCGCGCGATCGTCGCCGGCGGCCTGCGCGTGGCCGACCGGCTGCGCGCCGCCGGCCACGACCCGATCGCGCATCGCCCGTCGCTCGGCTGGCACGATGCCCCGGCACTGGCGAGGCTGTGGTGGCGCACGCCCAAATGACGCCCGACGAGTACTGCCAGAACAAGGCCGCGCGCAGCGGCTCGAGCTTCTACTACAGCTTCCTGTTCCTGCCCCCCGAGCGCCGTCGCGCGATCACCGCGCTGTATGCGTACTGCCGCGAGGTCGACGACACCGTCGACGAGGCCACCGACCCGCAGGTCGCGCGCGCCCGGCTCGACTGGTGGCGCGCCGAGATCGAGCGCCTGTTTGCCGGCGATCCGCAGCATCCGGTCACGCGCGCGATGGCCCCTCACCTGGCGCCCTGCGCCATCGATCGGGCGTCGCTGGTCGCGATCATCGACGGCATGCAGATGGACCTCGAACAGGACCGCTACACGGACTTCGAGGGCTTGCGCCTGTACTGCCATCGGGTCGCGGGGGTGGTCGGCGTGCTGGCTGCCGGCATCTTCGGCGCGCGCAGCGCCGGCACGCTGGCCTACGCCGAGCAGCTCGGCCTGGCGTTCCAGCTCACCAACATCGTCCGCGACGTCGGCGAGGACGCCCGCAAGGGCCGCATCTACCTGCCGCTCGAAGACCTCCAGCGCTTCGGCGTGCCGGCGCACGAGATCCTCGCGGCGCGGCCGAGCGATCGCTTCGTCGCGCTGATGCGCTTCGAGGCCGAACGCGCCCGCGCCTGCTACCGGCAGGCGTTCGCGCTGCTCGAACCCGCCGAGCGTCGCGCGCAGCGTCCTGGCCTGATGATGGCCGCGATCTACGCGCGGCTGCTCGACGAGATCGAGCGCGACGGCTTCCGGGTGCTGACCCATCGCACCTCCCTCACCCCGGTGCGCAAGCTCTGGCTCGCCTGGAAGACCTGGGTGACGGGCCGGCCACCCCGCGTCTGACGCCGCGTGTCCCGGCCTGCTTCCCCGGGCGCTGAACGGCCGGCCTCACCGTCCGCCGGCGCACCCGCAGTCGCCGTGGTCGGGGCCGGCTGGTCGGGCCTGGCGGCCGCGCTCACGCTGGCCGAGGCCGGCCTGCGCGTGACCCTGTTCGAATCGGCGCCGCAGGCGGGCGGTCGCGCGCGCACCACCGAACTCGGGACGCCGTTCGGCCGCATCGCGCTCGACAACGGGCAGCACCTGATCGTCGGCGCCTATCGCCAGGCGCTGGCACTCGTCGAGCGGCTCGGCGCCGCGCCTCGCCTGCACCGGCATCCGATGCACCTGGCGTCGTCGTCGGGCCTGTCGTTGCGCGCCGCGCGGCTGCCGGCGCCGCTTCACCTGGG
>CALMSQ010000475.1:0-6131 GCA_937872345.1 uncultured Burkholderiales bacterium
GGCGGCGCCTGGGACAACGCGAAGAAGTACATCGAGGAAGGCCACCACGGCGGCAAGGGCTCGGACGCGCACAAGGCGGCGGTCACCGGCGACACCGTCGGCGACCCGTACAAGGACACGGCCGGCCCGGCGGTGAACCCGTTGATCAAGATCATCAACATCGTGGCGCTGCTGATCGTGCCGCTGATGGGGATGCTCTACGGCGCTCACTGAGCGGCACGCCGGGCCGCGTCGCGGCCGGCACGAAGTCACGAGGGCGCCGGAAGGCGCCCTCGTCGTTTCCGACGGCGCCGTCCCGGCACCCTCGGTCGGTGCCGCCGATCAGCGCAGCGGATCGGCCAGCACGGCCAGCCGGCGCTCGACTGCGCCCAGGCGCGCCGTGTCGCCGCGCTCGGCGTGGATCGCCCGCAGGTTGCGCAGCATCCGCGCCAGGATCGCCCGCGGCGTGGCCGCCGCCAGCTGCGCCGGCAACAGGCGGCTCGCCTGCCCGCGGTCGCCGGCCGCGTACGGCAGCAGCCGGTACTCGAGCTCCTCCTGCGACAGCACGCGCGCGCCGGCGAACACGTCGACGACAAGCGCTCCCCCGGGCAGGTCGTGGCGCACCAGGAAGTGGCCGGGAAAGCCGATGCCGCTGGCCGGCAGCCCCACCTGGTCGGCGATCTCGAGGTAGAGCACCGACAGGCTGATCGGGATGCCCAGGCGCCGCTCGATCACGCGGTTCAGGTAGCTGTTGTCGGGGTCGAAGTAGTCGTTGGCGTTGCCGCGAAAGCCCAGCTGGTCGGCGAAGTGCCCGCCGAGCGCCTCGACCCGCGCCGCCGGCGTCCCGATCGACTCGAGGCGGCGCCTGAGCGTCAGTGCGAAGCCGTCGACGCGCGCCAGCAGCTCGGCCATCGGCAGGTCGGGATAGGCGTCCTGCGCGATCGCGAGCGCCGCCTCGAACAGCGGCAGCGACTCGTCGCTTCGCACCAGCGCTCGCCAGTAGTCGAGGGTCGCGTCCATGCTCGGGGAGTCCGTCGGTTGGCGCCGATCTTAGGGCGTCCAGCTCGCGCCTGTCTATCGCGCCTGTCTAGAATGGAGGTTTTTCGAACAGGCGAGCGGAGGCCAGCGATGAAGATCTCGGACAACGTGGTGCTGATCACCGGAGGCGCGTCCGGGCTGGGCGGCGCGACCGCGAAGATGGTCGTCGACGCCGGCGGCAAGGCGCTGATCGCCGACGTCAACGCCGAACTCGGCGAGCGCTTCGCTGCGCAGCTCGGCGCCCGCGCGAAGTTCGTGCGCTGCGACGTCACCGGCGAGGCCGACGCGAAGGCCGCGGTCGAGGCCGCGCAAGCGCTGGGCAAGCTCGTGGGGCTGGTCAACTGCGCGGGCATCGGCCCGGCGGCCAAGACGGTCGGCAAGGAAGGGCCGCACCCGCTCGACATGTTCGCGAAGGTGATCGGCATCAACCTGATCGGCACCTTCAACATGATCCGCATTGCCGCCGCGGCCATGACCCGCAACGAGCCGAACGACGAGGGCGAGCGCGGCGTGATCGTGAACACCGCATCGGTGGCGGCGTTCGACGGGCAGATCGGCCAGGCGGCCTACTCGGCCTCCAAGGGCGGCATCGTCGGCATGACGCTGCCGATCGCGCGCGACCTGTCGCGCGACGGCGTGCGCGTGGTGACCATCGCCCCCGGCCTGTTCCTGACGCCGCTGCTGGCCGGCATGCCCAAGGACGTGCAGGAATCGCTCGGCCGCCAGGTGCCGTTTCCGCCGCGGCTCGGGCGCCCCGACGAATACGCGCAGATGGTCGGGCACATCTTCGCCAACACGATGTTGAACGGCGAGACGATCCGGCTCGACGGAGCGATCAGGATGGCGCCACGCTGACCGGCCTTGGCTGCCGGAGCCGCGCGCCCCGGCGCGAGCCGCGCCTACTCCTCCGGCGGCATCGGCGTCACGCCGACCGCCGCCTCGATCCAGCGCCCCAGCGCCAGCAGCGAGGCGTCGCCGTCGCGGCGCCCGACCAGCTGCAGGCCCATCGGCAACCCGTCGACCAGGCCCACCGGAACGCTGAGCGTCGGCAGGCCGCACAGCGAGAACGGCAGCGTCTGGCCGAGCACTGCCTCGCGCACGGTGGTGCGCCCGCCTTCGACTTCGATCTCGTCCTGCCCGCGCAGCGGCGGTAGCACGGCGCTGGTCGGCAGGACCAGCGCGTCGACGCCGGCCAGCAGCGCGTCGAGCTCCGCGCAGACCCCCTCGCGCGCCTTCAGCGCGTCGATGTAGTCGGCCGCGGCGAGCGCGCGCCCCGCCTTCAGCGCCGGCAACACCAGCTCGGAGAAGCCGGGCGCGCCGACCGCGAGTGCCGCGCGGTGCACCCACGCCGCCTCGGCGCGCACGATCGGCGTATAGCACTGCCATGCCAGCGCGAGCGCCGGCGCAACGACGTGTTCCAGTTCGGCCTGCTCGGCCGCGAGCGCCGCGAGCAGGCGCTCGAAGGCCTCGCGCACCGCCGGTTGCAGGCGCCCGGCGAGCCACGCGGCGGGCACCGCGAGCCGCGGACGCCGGGCCGGTGCACCGTGCGCGACGCGCCGGCGCGCCATCGCCTCGAAGAGCACCGCGCAGTCGTCGACGCAGCGCGCCAGCGGGCCGGCGTGGTCGCAGGTCCACGACAGGTGAAGCGCCCCCGCGAGCGGGATCGCGCCGAAGCTCGGCTTGAAGCCGGTGACTCCACAGAACGCCGCGGGAATGCGCACCGATCCGCCGGTGTCGCTGCCGATGCCGGCGAGCCCGATGCCGGTGGCTACCGCGACCGCGGCGCCGCTCGACGAGCCGCCGGCCTGCCGCGCCGGATCGAACGGGTTCTTCACGTCGCCGGTCCAGCGGTTCTCGCCGGTCGCGCCGAGCGCGACCTCGTGCATGTTGGTCTTCGCGAACACGAGCGCGCCGGCCTCGCGCAGCCGCGAGACCAGCACCGCCTCGTCGCGGCCGAGCGGCGGCAGCGGCGCGCGCGTGCCCGCCTGCGTCGGCATGCCGCGCACCGCGAACAGGTCCTTCACGGACACCGGGATGCCGTGCAGCGGGCCACGCAGCCGCCCCGCCCTCGCTTCGGCGTCGAGGCGGCGCGCCTCGTCGAGCGCTGCGCCCCAGTCGACGTAGGCGATCGGGTTGAGGTCGGCCGCGCGCATCGCCTGGCGCTGCGCCGACTCGATCAGCGCCTGTGCGCTGGCGGCCTGGCGCGCGATCGACTCGACGGTCTCGACGAGAGTGGGCATGGAGAACGGGCGCGGTGCGGGTTCGAGGCGACGTTATCATGAACCGATGCGCACATTCGTGATCCGGGCGTGGGCGATCGCGGCGCTGGCGACCGGGTCGACCGCGGCGCTCGCCGAGAGCCCGGTTGCGCGCGCGCAAGCGTCCCGCCCCGCCCAGCCCGAGGCCGCCAGTGGGTACCGCGAACGCGCCGGCGTGCAGGCGCATCGCTTCATGGCCGTCACCGCCAACCCGCATGCGTCGCGCGCGGCCTTCGATGTCCTCGCGGCGGGCGGCAGCGCGGTCGATGCGGCGATCGCCGCGCAGATGGTGCTCACGCTGGTCGAGCCGCAGTCCTCGGGAATCGGCGGGGGCGGGTTCCTGCTGCACTACGACGCGCGGACGCGCTCGGTGCGCGCGTACGACGGCCGCGAGACGGCGCCTGCTCAGGCGGGCCCCGATCTGTTCGTCGGCCGCGACGGCGAGCCGATGGAGTTCTTCGACGCCGTCGTCGGCGGCCGCTCGGTCGGCGTGCCGGGCCTGGTGCGAATGCTCGAGCTCGCGCACGCGCGCCACGGCGTGCTGCCATGGGCGCGACTGTTCGCCCCGGCGATCCGCCTGGCGCGCGAGGGCTTCGAGGTCGGCCCGCGACTGCACGGCCTGCTGGCGCGCGATCCGTCCCTGCGCGAGGATCCGGCGGCAGCGGCCCTGTACTACGACGCGCAGGGGCGCGCCCGCCCGGTGGGCTATCGGCTGCGCAACCCGGCCCTCGCCGACACGCTCGCCCGGATCGCGGCGCAAGGCAGCCTTGCGCTGCACGCCGGAGCGATCGCGCGCGACGTCGTGGACGCCGTGCGCAACCATCGGCGCAACCCGGGGCTGCTCGGCGAGCGCGACCTCGCCTTCTATCGCCCGCTCGAACGCGAGCCGCTGTGCACCGCGCACCGCCGCTATCGCGTCTGCGTGATGCCGCCACCGTCGTCGGGCGGCATTGCGATCGCGCAGATGCTCGAGTACTGGCGCGCCGCGCCCGCCGGCACGCGGCTGGCCACGCCCGACGGCCGGCTCGACGCCGACGGCGCGCACCGCTTCGTCGAGGCGGCGCGCCTGGCCTTCGCCGATCGCGACCGTTACGTCGCCGACACCGACTTCGTCGCGTTGCCCGGCCAGCGCATCGGCGAGCCGGTCGCCGCGGTACGCGGCTCGCTGCTCGATCCTGCGTACCTCGCCTCCCGGGCGGCGATGATCGGCGCGCGATCGATGGTGCATGCGCCACCGGGCGTGCCGGGCGGCGCCGTCGAGGACGGCGCGAGCGCCTGGAGCCCCGAACTGGCTGCCACCACGCATCTGTCGATCGTCGACGCGCACGGCAACGCAGTCGCGATGACCAGCTCGATCGAAAACGCATTCGGCGCGCGCACGATGGCGCGCGGCTTCCTGCTGAACAACCAGCTGACCGACTTCTCGTTCGCGCCGACGCACGACGGCCGGCCGGCCGCCAACCGGGTGCAGCCCGGCAAGCGGCCCCGCAGCGCGATGTCGCCGACGATCGTGCTCGACCGCGCCACCGGCGCGCTGGTGCTGGTCATCGGCTCGCCGGGCGGCCCGTCGATCGTGTCCTACGTCGCCCGCGTGCTCATCGAGGTGCTCGACGACGGGCTCGGCCTGCAGCGCGCGATCTCGCTGCCGAACCTCGGAAGCCGTAACGGACCGACCGAGCTCGAACGCGGGCGCGTCGAGCCCGCGATCGCCGACGCACTCGCCCGCCGCGGCCACCCGGTGGAATTCGTCGACATGACCAGCGGGCTGCACGGCATCGCGCGCCGTTGCGATGCGCGGAGATGCCGGCTGGAGGGCGGCGTCGATCCGCGACGCGAGGGCCTCGCGCTGGGCCGCTGAGCGCCGCCCCGCCGGGCGACGGTGAACGGCCACCGTCCGGGCCGTCGAGCGCCCCGCCCCGCGGCGTTTGCCCGCATCCAGCCGACGCGGCAACATCGCGCATGCACCGCACGCCGGAGTTCGAACCATGGAACGACGCCCTCTTCGCGGCGGCCGCCTGAAGGCCGCCGGCTACGACGCGCGCGAACAGCGCCTCGAGATCGACTTCGTCGACGGCGAGCGCCGCATCTTCAAGGCCGTGCCCGCCGAAGTCTGGCGCCGGCTGGTCGCGGCGCCGAACCCCGCGTCGTTCTACGCCGACCGGATCGAGGAGGAGTATGCGTTCGCGCGCGCGCGCGCCGACGGGCGCGACGACGCGAAATCGAAGCTCGACTCGCTGTTCGGCCCGCGCCGCGACGAAGGCGACGCTTGAGCCTCGCCGCGCGCATCCTGTGCCGGGTCGTCGACAATTTCGGCGATGCGGGGGTCGCGTGGCGCCTGGCGCGCCAGCTCTCGCTGGACTTCGGCTGGCGCGTTGCGCTCACGATCGACCGCCCCGAACTGCTCGCGCGATTCGGGGCCGACCCGCAGGCCGCCGTGCGGGTCGAGCCGTGGCCCGGCGACGGCCGCGCGCCAGTCGCCGAAGACGTGCTGATCGGCGCGTTCGGCGCCGAGCCGCCGCCGGCGTTGCGCGCGGCGCTGGCCGGCGGACCCCGGCGCCCGATCTGGGTCAACCTCGAGTACCTGAGCGCCGAGACCTGGATCGACGGTTGCCACGGCCTAGCGTCGACGAAGCCCGGCGACGGCGCGATCGAGCACTTCTTCTATCCAGGTTTCACGCCGGACAGCGGCGGACTGCTGCGCGAGCGCTCGCTGCTCGATCGCCGCGCGGCCTTCGCCGGATCGCCGCAGCAGCGCGACTTCCTGCTCGACCTCGGCGTGGCCCGCGAGCCCGGCGAGCGCCTGGTGACGCTGTTCTGCTACCCCGATGCCCCCGTCGGCGCGTGGTTCGAGGCGAT
>CALMSQ010000476.1:0-2874 GCA_937872345.1 uncultured Burkholderiales bacterium
CCCGCGACCATCAGCGCCATCACCGCGTTGGTCGGGATGCCCAGCGTGAGCATCGGGATGAACGAGGTCTGCGCGCCGGCGTTGTTGGCCGACTCGGGGCCGGCCACGCCTTCGATCGCGCCCTTGCCGAAGCGCTCGGGCGTCTTCGAGATCTTCTTCTCGACTGCGTACGAGGTGAACGACGCGAGCACCGCGCCGCCGCCGGGCAGGATGCCCAGGAAAGAGCCCAGCGCCGTGCCGCGGATGATCGGCGCGATCGACGCCTTGAACTCGGCCATGCTGGGCAGCAGGCGGCCGACGCTCCGGGTGAACACCTCGCGATTATCCCGCTGCTCGAGGTTCACGATGATCTCGCCGAAGCCGAAGATGCCCATCGCGACCGCGGCGAGCTCGATGCCGTCGGTGAGTTCGGGGATGTCGAACGAGAATCTCGCCACGCCCGAATTCACGTCGGTGCCGACCATGCCGATCAGCAGCCCGAGCACGACCATCGCCAGCGCCTTGAGGATCGAGCCGTGCGCGAGCACGACCGCGGCGATCAGGCCCAGCACCATCAGCGAGAAATACTCGGCCGGCCCGAACTTGAACGCCACCTCGGCCAGCGGCGGCGCGAAGCCGGCGATCAGCAGCGTGGCCACCGATCCGGCGACGAACGAGCCGATCGCCGCGATCGACAGCGCCGCGCCGGGCCGGCCCTGTCGCGCCATCTGGTAGCCGTCGAGCGTGGTGACCACCGACGAGATCTCGCCGGGCAGGTTCACGAGGATCGCGGTGGTCGAGCCGCCGTACTGGGCGCCGTAGTAGATGCCGGCGAGCATGATCAGCGCCGTCGTCGGGTCGCTGAGCTTGTAGGTGATCGGCAGCAGCATCGCGATCGTGGCCAGCGGCCCGATCCCGGGCAGCACGCCGATCAGCGTGCCCAGCAGCACGCCGATGAAGCAGTAGAAGATGTTGGTGAGCGTGAGCGCCGTCCCGAAGCCCAGCGCGAGGTTCGACAGCAGGTCCATCGATGCGGCTCCGGGCTACCTGGAGAGGAAAGGCGGGAAGACCGGGAACTGAAGCTCCAGGCCCCTGACGAAGACGAGATCGGACATCACCAGCAGCACGACGATCGAGATCGCCGTCTCCTTCCAGCTGAACTCGTGGCTGGCGATCGCCGAGATCGCGATCAGCAGCGTCACGGCCACCACCATTCCGAGGTACGGGAGCGTGGCCGAGAAGACCGCGACCGAGGCCAGCACCAGGAACAGCTCGCGCCAGCCGACGCCCTCGAGTCGCGCCGAGCCGCTCGACGGGGCGGTCGCGCGCCAGGCGATCGCCGCACCGAGCAGCGCCATCAGCACGCCCAGCATGGTCGGGAAGAAGCCGGGCCCCATGCGCGCAGGCGTGCCCAGCTGGTAGGCCTGCGAGAAGATCGTGAACAGGACCCCCAGCACCAGGAACATGATCCCGGACCAGAAGTCGCGGTGGTTGCGTATGCGCATCGGCGCCGTCTCCGTCGTTCTACGTTGCAGGCCCTCGCGCCGCCGGTGTGCCCCGGTGTATTGCGCGAAAACCCCTCATCATAGTGCGGTCGCCGGGCCCCGGCCATGCGTGCATTCCAGAATCGCCGCGGCCGGCCTGGTTGCCGCCCTGGCGACTCGCCGTGCCTACTCGACCCGCGCTCCCGACGACTTGACGACACGCTCGTACTTCGCCTGCTCGGCCCGCACGAAGCTCGCGAACGCCTCGGGACTCATCGGCGAGGGCTCGGCGCCCATCCTCGCCAGCCGCTCGCGGATGTCGGGTGCGGCGAGCGCCTGCGTGAACTCGGCGTTGAGCCGGTCGACGATGGGCCGGGGCGTGTTCGCCGGCGCGAAGACGCCGAACCAGGTGCTGATGTCGAACCCCTTCAGGCCGCTCTCGGCGACGGTCGGCAGCTCGGGGAAGAAACTGCTGCGCCGCTCGGTCGTGACCGCGAACGCCTTCAGCTTGCCCGCGCGGATCTGTGGCGTCGCCGAAGCCAGGTTGTCGAACATCAGGTCGGTCTGCCCGGCGAGCAGGCCGAGCTGGGCGGGCGCCGCGCCGCCGTACGGGATGTGCACCATGCTGACCCCCGCCTGCGCTTCGAGCAGTTCGCCGGCGAGATGCCCGGCGCTCCCGTTGCCGCCCGATGCGTAGTTGAGCTTGCCCGGATTCTTGCGCGCGTACGCGATCAGGTCGCCGAGGCTGTGCACGCCGAGCCGCTCGGCGGTCTGCGGGTTCATCACCAGCACGTTCGGCACGGTGGCGACGCGCGTGATCGGCGTGAAGTCGCGGTTCGCGTCGTACGGCATCTTCGCGTACAGGTAGGGATTGATCGCGTGCGTGGCGACTGCCCCCATCACGATCGCGTAGCCGTCGGGCGCGGCCTTGGCGACGAGGTCGGCGCCGATGTTGCCCCCGGCGCCGGGCCGGTTCTCGACCACCACCGGCTGCCCGAGCGGCTCGCGCAGCTTCTCGGCCAGCGCGCGCGCAACCTGGTCGAGCGGGCCGCCGGGCGGGTAGGGCACGACGAAGCGGATCGGCCGCGCCGGCCAGGGCTGGGCGAGCGCCGGTGCGACGCTCGTGCACAGGACGGCGGCGGCCAGCGAGGCGGCCAGCGTGACGACACGTCGACGCGGCACGGTGAAGGCGGAACGCTCGGTCATCGGGGATCTCCAACGGATCGTGTGGGCGCCGATGATACCCGCTGCTCCGCGGCCGGCGGCGAGGCGCGACCCGTGCCGCCGGGCCGTTCAGTCGCCGCGCGCGCCGCGCGCCGCGGCGATCGCGGCTTCGTCGTAGCCGAGCAACTCGCGCAGCACCTCGCCGGTGTGCTCGCCGAGCCGCGGCGGCGGCAACCGGTAGCTCGGC
>CALMSQ010000477.1:0-4269 GCA_937872345.1 uncultured Burkholderiales bacterium
TGCACCTTGGTGATCACCGAGATCAGGTTGCGGGTCTTGGGGTCGAGGTGCTTGCCCGCGTCCTTCAGGAACGCGAAATAGTGGCCCATGGCCTCGGGCCGGGCCTTGACCAGGAAATTCAGTGCGTCGCTCATGGGGTGGCTTCCGGGGTGGAATTCAGCAGACTGCGGCGCGCAGCGCCTGCGCGGGCACGCCAGCGTCGCGCAGGCAGCGCGTCGCGCCGTCGACGAAGGCCTGCGGGCCGGCGACGAAGTACCGGCTCGCAGCGGGATCGCCGTCGTCGAGCGCGCGCTTCGCGACGAGCGCGGCGCCGCGCGCCGGGTCGTCGTCGCAGGCCGCGAAGTAGCCGAACTCGTCGAACGCATCGGCCCAGGCCTCGCACTGGTTCGCGAGATAGTGGCCGTCCTCGCGCGAAGCGAGCCAGTAGAGTGCGAAGCGCTCGACGGTCTCGGCCGCCATAGCGTGCTCGATCAGGCTCTTGACCGGCCCGAAGCCGGTGTCGCATGCGAGGAACGCGACTCTCGGGGGCAACTCGGTGCCGAGCACGAAGTCGCCGCTGGGCCCGCGTACGTTCAGCGCATCGCCGACGCCGACCGCGCCCGAGAACAAGTGCTCGGCGAGCGCGTCGCCGGGGTCGCGCGCGACGTGGAAGTGAAGGTTGCGGTCGTCGCAGGGACAGCTCGCGATCGGCCAGGTGGCCTGCAGGTCGCCACCGTTGTGCGCCATCCCGAGCGTGGCGCCCTGGCCGGCCAGGAAGCGCAGCCGAGCGCTGCGCGGCGCCTGCAGGTGCAGCAGCAGCGTGTTCGGCCCGAGCGGGCGGATCGCGCGCACCCTGGCGACCAGCTCCTGTTGCGGGATGTCCGCCGGGCTGCCGGCCTCGAGCGTCTCGATGACGAGGTCGCCGAGCGCCGTGTGTGCGCACAGCAGCACGTAGCCCTGCGCGCGCTCGGCCTCGGACAGGCTGTAGTCGGCGTGCAGCACGCGGCGCGTCTCGCCCGAGACGACCCGCGCCTTGCACAGCCCGCAGTTGCCGCCCGCGCAGCCGTAGTTCAGCCCGAGCCCGGCCTTCAACCCGGCCTGCAGGATGCTGTCGTTGCCCTGGACGAGGAACTCGTGTCCGCTGGGCCGGACCACCACGTTTGCGTACACCAGCTTCAGCATGTCGGTCATGGCGTCGAGTCGGTTGTCGGATTCGCTGCCCAGCACTCGCGCGAGCCCCCGCTCGAGCATCTCGCGCGCCTCGTCGGCCAGGCCCGCGGGGGCGGGGCGGGCATTCAGCCGCTCGATGGTCGCGGCCACGAGCGAGTGGTACGCCTGCAGGTGCCGGCGCATCTCGGCGAGCTCCTGGCTCTGCGCGAACAGGCGCTGCGACAGGATCTCGGGCGAGGGCAGGACGTGCTCGCGCACCCGGCGGCCGAACGACTCCTCGCGGATCCGGGCGACCTTCTCGAGCAGGCCGGAGTCCTCGATGTTCGCCTGCGGAAACGCGCGCAGCAACTCGTCGATCTCGACCAGCCCGTCGAACTGGGCCAGCTCGCCGGCGCGGATCATCCGCTGCAGGACCGCCCGGGAAACGCCGACCAGCTGCGCCGCTCTGGAAACCGTCAGTGCCCGTGACATCTTGGGTGTTGCGTTGCTGCCTGGCGCTGCCGGCCCGGTGCGCCCCGGCCGTCGCGCGAATCGGGCCTGCGCGACAACCGATAGAATGGTGTCGCTTCCCATGGACAATCTATCATCGAATCGGAACCGAGGTGTCGTGAAGATCTGCATCGTCTCGGACAGCCACGATCGCGCGCCGATGCTCGCGGCGGCCGTGTCGGCTGCAAAACAGGACGGCGCGCAGGCGGTCGTCCACTGCGGCGACGTGATCGGCGCAGGCACGCTCAAGCCGCTGCTCGCGCTGGGGCTGCCGGTGCACGTGGTGCACGGCAACAACCTCGGCGACGCGATGGCGCTGCACCGGATGTGCGCGGACTCCGGCGGGCTGCTCGTCTATCACGGCGCCGACGCCGAACTCGAGCTCGGCGGCCGGCGGATCTTCGCGACCCATTACCCGCACTACGCGCGGGGCATCGCCTGCACCGGCGACTACGAGATCGTCTGCTGCGGGCACTCGCACCGTGCGTCGGTGACGCGACAGGCGACGATCTCGGGCGGCACCGCCTGGCTCGTCAATCCAGGCACGATCGCGGGGTTGCACGCGCCGCCGACCTGGATCCTCGCCGATCTCGACGCCTGCGAGTTCCAGATCAGGACGCTCGAATGACATGTCGGCCATGGCCAACCCACCGTTCTTCCCGCCGCAGCGCTACGACGACCCCGCCGCCGCGCTGGCGCAGGTCGTCGCGATCTACGAGGCCGGCGTGGCCTGGCTGCGCGAGGCCGTGCAGCAGTTCGTCGCAGGCCAAGACCCTTCGCATCGCGTGCACGCGTTCTACCCGCTCGTGCGCGTGCGCACCGAGACGGTGGCGCGCGCCGACTCGCGGCTCAGCTACGGGTTCGTCGCCGGACCGGGAACCTACGAGACGACGCTGACGCGCCCCGACCTGTTCGGGCGCTACTACCTCGAGCAGTTCCGGTTGCTGCTGGCGAACCACCAGGTGCCGATCGAGGTCGGCACCGGGAAGACGCCGATCCCGGTGCACTTCGCGATGGCCGGCCAGGAGCACATCGAGGGGTCGATCGACGCTGCGCGGCGGCGCCTGATGCGCGACCTGTTCGACCTGCCGGACCTGGGCGCGATGGACGACGGCATCGCCAACGGCACCTGGGTGCCGCGCGCGGGCGTGCCTCATCCGCTGGCGCTGTTTACCGCGCCGCGCGTCGACTATTCGCTGCACCGGCTGCGCCACTACACCGCGACCGAGCCGGCGCACTTCCAGAACTTCGTGCTGTTCACCAACTACCAGTTCTACGTCGACCAGTTCGTGCGGCTCGGCCACGAGCTGATGGCCGAGGCCGAGCCGGCCGCGCACGGCTATTCGGCATTCGTCGAGCCGGGCAACGTCGTGACGCGCCGCGCGGCGCCGGGCGCGTCCGCCGCCGCAGGGCAGCCTCCGGCGCCGGGGAGGCTGCCGCAGATGCCGGCCTACCATCTGATCCGCGAGGACGGATCGGGTATCACGATGATCAACATCGGCGTCGGCCCGGCCAACGCGAAGACGATCACCGATCACGTCGCGGTGTTGCGGCCGCACGCGTGGATCATGCTCGGTCATTGCGCCGGGCTGCGCACGACGCAGCAGCTCGGCGACTACGTGCTCGCGCACGGCTACGTGCGCGAGGACCACGTGCTCGACGAGGACCTGCCGCCGTGGGTGCCGGTGCCGGCACTGGCCGAGGTGCAGGTCGCCCTCGAGTCGGCGGTCGCCGAGGTCACGCAGCTCACCGGCTACGAGCTCAAGCGCGTGATGCGCACCGGTACCGTCGCCAGCACCGACAACCGCAACTGGGAGCTGCTGCCGCACGGCACGCCGATGCGCCGCTTCAGCCAGAGCCGCGCGATCGCGCTCGACATGGAGAGCGCGACGATCGCCGCGAACGGATTCCGCTTCCGGATCCCGTACGGCACGCTGCTGTGCGTCAGTGACAAGCCGCTGCACGGCGAGATCAAGCTGCCGGGCATGGCCGACCAGTTCTATCGCGAGCGCGTCGAGCAGCACCTGCGGATCGGCATGCGCGCGATCGATCTGCTGCGCCGCCAGCGCGCCGAGCAGCTGCACAGCCGCAAGCTGCGCAGCTTCGACGAAGTCGCGTTCCAGTAGCGGGGGCGCGCCCCCGCCGGACCTACGGCTGTTTCGGCGTCTGGTATTCGGCTTCCTTCTGGAACGGCTCCCAGATGGTCTCGAAGCCGACGAACCCCTTTTCGTTCGGCGGCAACGCGCGCGTCGTCACGAAACGCGAATGTCCATCGGGAACCGGGGCCTTGGGGGACTGCTGCTGCTCGCTCATGTTTCACCTCCTTTCGCCTTGGCGTCAGGGCGGCATCCGCAGGCGCTTGCGCCCGGGCCGTCCTGCGCCGTTGAGTGTCGCTGCTCAGACAGGCCGAAGCAGCCTTGGGTCGATGTCAGGGCCGGCGGCCATCGCCCCGCCGGCCTTGATCTCGTCGCTGGTTGCGTCGCGCACGGTCAGGATCTCGAGCGTGAAGACGACCTCCCTCCCGCAAAGCGGATTGTTGCCATCGACCGTCAGGGTCTCGTCGTCCATGTGCGTCACGAGAAAGCTGCGCGTCTGGCCTGCGTCGTTTTCCATCAGGATCGAGGCGCCGAC
>CALMSQ010000478.1:0-8590 GCA_937872345.1 uncultured Burkholderiales bacterium
CACCTCGCGGGCCTGACCGACGGCCTGGACGTGGCGTCGGCGCAGGAGATGGCGGTGGCGCTCGATGCCGGGGTTGCACCGGAGCGGGTGAGCTTCGCCGGGCCGGGCAAGTCGGCGGCCGAGATCCGCAGGGCGGTGGCGGCCGGAATCACCGTCACGGTGGAATCGGCGCTGCAACTGGAGCAGGCGGTCCAGGCGGGCGCCGCGCTCGGCGTGTTGCCGCGCGTGGCCGTGCGCGTCAACCCGGCGTTCGAGCTGAAGTCGTCCGGCATGAAGATGGGGGGCGGCCCCAAACCGTTCGGCATCGACGAGGTGCGGGTGCCCGAAGTGCTCGACCGCGTGCGCGAGAGCGGCGTTCACCTGAGCGGCCTGCATATCTTCGGCGGCTCGCAGAACCTGCGCGCCGACGCGATCGTCGATGCGCAGCGCAAGACCTATGAATTGGGGCTCTCGTTGTTGCGCCAATGGGGAGGCCCCGTCGACTGGCTCAACCTGGGGGGAGGGCTGGGCGTGCCCTACTTCCCCGGCGAAGCGGAACTGGACCTCGGACCGGTTGCCGAGAACCTGCATCGTCTGTCCGAACGCGCCGGCGCCGAGCTCGGTGCGCCGCTCGTGATCGAGCTCGGCCGCTATCTCGTTGCGCATGCGGGCCTGTACGTGTGTCGTGTGCTCGACCGAAAGGAATCGTGCGGGCAGGTGTTCGTCGTCACCGATGGAGGGCTGCACCACCACTTGGCGGCCTCGGGCAATTTCGGGCAGGTGCTGCGCAAGAACTACCCGGTGGCGGTGGCCAACCGGATCGACGCGCCCACCGACGAGGTGCAGACGGTGGTGGGCCCGCTGTGCACGCCGCTGGACGTGCTTGCCGAACGGATGCCGCTTGCGCACGCGGAGCCCGGCGACCTGATCGCCGTGTTCCAGTCGGGCGCCTACGGGCTGACCGCCAGTCCGACGGCCTTCCTGAGCCACCCCGCCCCGGCGGAGGTCCTGGTTTGACGCGTTCGCTGTTGCCGATTCCGTTTCACGGACGCGTCGCGCTGAACCACGCCGGGTCGCCATCGGCGCCGCTGTGGCCCGACGCGGACGTGCCCGGGCTACAGCGGGCCCGGCGCGGCGGCGCGTCGTCGCTCGTCTTTGGTCGGCTTCGCTTCATCGACGAAGCGCCGGGGCAAGTTCCGGCCGATGCGGCCGCCTCGCTGCTCGAGCGCTGGCTCGCGCACGGCGATTCGGTGCTCGACGAGCTTGCCGGCGAATTCCTGGTCGCCCTGTGGGACGACGAGCGCCACCGCGGGCTGGTCGCGGTCGACCGCTTCTCCACCTATCCGCTCTTCTGGGCGTGTCACGGCGGCGCGCTCGCGTTCTCGGCGCGGCCTGCGCAGGCCGCCTCGCTGGCGGGCCTGTCGCCGGCGATCGACTGGCAGGCGGCGCTTGCCTATGCCTACTTCCACATGGTGCCGGCGCCGCTGAGCATCTTCGACGGCGTGCGTCGCCTCGACCTCGGCGAGGCGCTGCGCATCGCCGACGGCCGCGCGGACGTCGTCCGCTACTGGACGCCGGTGTTCGACGAAGGCCAGCCGTTCGATTTCGCCCCTGAGCGCGAAGCGTTCCTCGGCGCGCTGCGCGAGGGCGTGGCCGAGTGCACCGCGGGCCTGTCGCGCGACCAGGTCGGCTGCTTCCTCTCGGGGGGCACCGACAGCTCGACCATCGCCGGACTGGTCACGCGCCAGTACGACGCGCCGGCGCGCACGTTCTCGATCGGCTTCGACGTCGGCGGCTACGACGAGACCATGTATTCGCGGCTGGCGGCGAAGCACTTCGGCACCGAGCACACCGAGTACTTCCTGACGCCCGACGACGTGCTCGCCGGCGTGCACGCCGTGGCGACCCAGTACGAGCAGCCGTTCGGCAACTCGTCGGCGGTGCCCACCTATTTCTGCGCCCGGATCGCCCGGGATGCCGGGGTCGTGCGGATGCTGGGCGGCGACGGCGGCGACGAGTTGTACGGCGGCAACGAGCGCTACGCCAAGCAGGCCACCTTCGCGATGTACGAGCGCGTGCCGCGGTGGCTGCGCACAGGCGTGCTCGAGCCGCTGCTGTTCGGGCCGCTCGCGGGCGTCGACGCGCGCCTGGTCGCCAAGGGGCGCAGCTACATCGAGCAGGCGCGCGAGCCGCTGCCCGACCGCTTGCAGAGCCGCTACAACCTGCTCAACCGGCTCGGTGCGCACGAGGTCTTCACCGACGCGGTCCTCGCGCGTGTCACGCTGGGCCAGCCGCTGGCACTCGAGCGCGAGGTGTGGACGCGCGCGCGGCTGCGCAGTGGCGCGGCCGGCCAGGCGATGTCGCAGATCAACCGGCTGCTCGCCTGGGACTTCAAGTTCACGCTGGCCGACAGCGACCTGCCGAAGGTCACGCGGATGTGCCATGCGGCAGGCGTCCAGGTGGCGTTCCCGATGATTGCGCGCGCCCTGGTCGAGCATTCGCTGAAGCTGAGCCCCGACGAGAAGCTCAAGGGGCGCAAGTTGCGTTACTTCTTCAAGGAATCGCTGCGGGGCTTCCTTCCGGACGAGATCATCGCCAAGCAGAAGCACGGTTTCGGCATGCCGTTCGGCGACTGGCTGCTCACGCACGACAAGCTGCGCGCGATGGCCGACGACGCGTTGCGCTCGCTGTCGGCGCGAGGCGTGATCCGCGAGGGCTTCCTGAAGCAATTGCTGGCGCAGCTGGCCTCGGGACACGCCGGCTACTACGGCACCATGGTCTGGGTGCTGATGATCTTCGAACTGTGGCTGCGCGACTCGCCGCTGGCCGACGTGAGGCTGGAGCGCCGCTGATGCGCATCCTGCACATCCTCGACCACTCGGCGCCGCTGCACAGCGGGTATGCCTTTCGTACGCTCTCCATCCTTCGCGAACAGCGGCGCCGCGGCTGGGAGACTTTCCAGCTGACCAGCCCGAAGCAGAACGCCGGTGACGTCGAACGCGAGACGGCCGACGGCTTCGAGTTCGTTCGCACCCCCTACAGGCCCGGCTGGCTCGCCAGGGTGCCGGCGATGTGGCCGTTCGACGAGATGCGGGCCACGGAGGCGCGCCTGCTCGGGTTCGCGCGCGAGGTCGAGCCCGACGTGTTGCACGCGCACTCGCCCGTGCTCGACGTGCTGCCAGCGATCCGTGTCGGACGTGCGCTCGGCCTGCCGGTCGTCTACGAGGTGCGTGCGCTGTGGGAGGACGCTGCGGTCGACCACGGCACGACCACCGAGCGCAGCCTGCGCTACCGCGCGTCGCACGCGCTCGAGACGCACGCGCTGCGCCGGGTCGACGCGATCACGACGATCTGCGACGGGCTGCGCCGCGACATCCTGCGGCGCGGCATCGCCGCCGACAAGGTGACGGTGATCCCGAACGCGGTCGATATCGAGAAGTTCAGGGTGCTCGACGGCGCCGACGTCGACCTCGCGCGCTCGCTCGGGCTCGATGGATGGGAAGTCATCGGCTTTTGCGGTTCGTTCTATGCGTACGAGGGGCTCGACCTGTTGATCGACGCGCTGCCGCAGATCGTTGCGTCGCGTCCCCAGGTAAAGCTTCTGCTGGTCGGAGGCGGGCCGCAGGATGCTGCCCTGCGCGAGCAGGCGCGCGCCCGTGGCGTGGCCGATCGCGTGGTCTTCACCGGACGTGTGCCCAACGACGAGATCGACCGCTACTACAGCCTTGCTTCCCTGCTCGCCTTTCCCCGTCGCTCGATGCGTCTCACCGAGCTGGTCACGCCGTTGAAGCCGCTCGAGGCGATGGCGCAGGGCAGGGTGCTGATCGCTTCCGACGTCGGCGGTCACCGCGAGTTGATCGAGAACGGCCGCACCGGCCTGCTGTTCGAGGCGGGCGACGCGTCGGCGCTTGCGAGGGCCGCGCTACGATTGCTGGGCGATGCGGCGCTGCGCGACCGCATGGCCACGGCCGGACGCCGGTTCGTCGAGAGCGAGCGCACCTGGGCACGCAGCGTCGATCGCTACGAGGCGGTCTATTCGAGCCTGGTCGAGCGCAGGGAGAGGGTATGATCCTGCGCGCATTGACCGCGCTGTCCGCGCCGGCCGGCGAGCGCAGCCGCTTGTCGGTCTTCTACTTTCACCGCGCGCTTGCGCGCCCCGATCCGCTGCTGCCCAGCGAGCCCGACGCCGCGACATTCGACCGGATGCTCGGCTGGATCGGCTCGCAGTTCCGGGTGCTCGATCCTCTGGACGCTTGCGAGCGGCTGTTCGCCGGAGCTTTGCCGTCGCGCCCGGCGCTGGTGACGTTCGACGACGGGTACCGCGACAATTTCACGGTCGCGCTTCCAATCCTTCAGCAGCACCGCATGCAGGCGGCGTTCTTCGTCTCCACCGCGTTCCTCGATGGCTCGATGATGTTCAACGACCGGGTGATCGAGGCGGTTCGCGGCTGCACGGCCCAGTCGTTGCCGCTCCCGGGCGCCGACGGCGAGGGGCGCCGCAGCGTTCCGGTGCGCAACCTGGCCGAGCGTCGGGCGGCGATCGACCTGATCCTGGCGGCGATCAAGCACCTTCCGCCGGCGCAGCGCGACGAGCGCGTGCTCGAACTCGAGCGGGCGGCTGGCACGACTCCGTCGCGCGGCTTGATGATGGATCCCGGTCAGGTGGCAGCGCTGCATCGAACCGGGATGCGGGTCGGGGGCCACACGCGTACGCACCCGATTCTCCTGGCGCTCGACGACGTCGCCGCCGAGCGCGAGATCGGCGGCGGCCTCGACGACCTGGCCGCGATTACCGGCGAACGGCCAGTGCTCTTTGCCTATCCGAACGGCAAGCCCGGCAGCGATTTCGACGCGCGCCACGTCTCGATGGCCGAGCGCGCGGGCTGCCGCTATGCTTTCACGACGCAGCCTGGCGCAGCGAGCCGCGCGTCACGCCGATACGAGTTGCCGCGCTTCACTCCCTGGGACCGACAGCGCACGAGGTTCGGGTTGCGGGCGTGGCGCAACCTGGCGGGCAGCCGCTGAGGCCACGAGCGTCGAATTCCGCACAGCGCAACCCCGCCACGCGGCTCCATACTGATGCAATCGCGTAACACCCCCGGACCCGAGTACATGGACATGTCTACGCCTGTCGCGCCCGCTACCGCCACTGCCTCGCACTCCACCACGGGTCGCGCGTGCCGCTTCTGCGGTGCGCCGGTCCGGCGCAGCTTTGCCGACCTCGGCCTGTCGCCGCTGTGCCAGACCCACGTCGCGCCCGAGCAGCTGAACCTGCCCGAGCCGTTCTATCCGCTGCACGCGCGGGTTTGCGAGAAGTGCTTCCTGGTGCAGCTCGACGAGTTCGTCGCGCCGCAGGACATCTTCGGCGACTACGCCTACTTCTCGTCGTACTCGGACAGCTGGGTCGCGCACGCCGGACGCTACGTCGACCTGATGGTCTCGCGCTTCGGCCTCGGCCGCGAAAGCCTGGTGATGGAGATCGCCAGCAACGACGGCTACCTGCTGCAGCACTTCGTGCGCCAGGGCGTTCCCTGCCTGGGGATCGAGCCGGCCGCCAACGTCGCCGAGGCGGCGGTGGCGAAGGGTATCCCCACGGTGGTGAAGTTCTTCGGCACGCAGACCGCCGGCGAACTCGCGGCAAGCCACGGCCAGCCCGATCTCCTGCTGGGCAACAACGTTCTCGCCCACGTGCCCGACCTGAACGACTTCGTCGCGGGCATGAAGAAGCTGCTGAAGCAGGGCGGGGTGATCACGATGGAGTTCCCGCACCTGGTCCGCCTGATGGCCGAGAACCAGTTCGACACGATCTACCACGAGCATTTCTCGTACTTCTCGTTCGTCACGGTCGAGCGCGTGTTCGCCGCCCATGGGCTGACGCTGTTCGACGTCGAGCAGATCCCCACGCACGGCGGCTCGCTGCGCATCTACGGCTGCCACGCGGGCGACGCGACGCACCCGGTCGGCGAGCGCGTGGTGGCGCTGCGCGCCGAGGAGCGGGCGTTGGGGCTCGAGCGCATCGAGACCTACGACGCTTTCAACGAGCAGGTGCGCGAGACCAAGCGTGCGATCCTCTCGTTCCTGATCGAGGCCAAGCGTGCCGGCAAGCGGGTCGTCGGCTACGGGGCGCCCGGCAAGGGCAACACGCTCCTGAACTACTGCGGCATCAGGACGGACTTCATCGACTTCACCGTCGATCGCAACCCGCACAAGGCCGGCAAGTACACACCCGGCGCGCGCTTGCCGATCCTGGACCCGGCAGCGATCCGCGAGGCCAGGCCCGATTACCTGTTCGTCCTGCCGTGGAACCTGCGCCAGGAGATCATGGAGCAGTGCGCGTACATCCGCGAATGGGGCGGCAAGTTCGTGTTTCCGATTCCCCGCATCGAAATCGTCTGAAAGGCAAGGCAGTTCATGAAGATCCTGGTTACCGGCACGGACGGCTACATCGGCTCGGTGCTCGCACCGCGGCTCATCGACGCGGGCCATGAGGTCGTGGGGCTCGACAACGGCTTCTACCGCGATGGCCTGCTCTACAACCCGCACGACGGCGCACGGTGGATGCCGCAGACGCTGAACATCGACCTGCGCAACGCGACGGCCAGGGATCTCGAAGGCTTCGATGCGGTGGTGCACCTGGCGGAACTGTCCAACGACCCGCTCGGGCAGCACAACCGGGCGAACACCTTCGCGATCAACCATCTCGGATCGGTGAACCTGGCGAAGGCGGCCAGGGCCGCGGGTGTCCCGCGCTTCGTCTATGCGTCGTCGTGCAGCGTGTACGGGGTGGGCGACGGGCAATTCCTGACGGAGACCGACGCGGTCAACCCGCAGACGGCCTACGCCGAGTGCAAGATCCTGGTCGAGCGCGACGTGGGCGCGATGGCCGACGGCGCATTTTCCCCGGTGTTCCTGCGCAATGCCACGGCGTACGGCGCATCGCCGCGGATGCGCTTCGACATCGTGCTGAACAACCTCAGCGGCCTGGCCTGGACCACGAAGCGCATCGCGATGACCAGCGACGGCTCGCCGTGGCGCCCGCTGGTGCACGTGCAGGACATCTGCCGCGCGATCGAATGCGCGGTCGAGGCGCCGAAGCAGGCGATTCACGGACAGATTTTCAACGTCGGCGCCGACAGCGAGAACTATCGGGTCCGCGAGATTGCGCAGGTCGTGGCCGACGAGTTCGCCGGCTGCGAGCTCTCGACCGGCCCGAGCGGTGGCGACAACCGCAGCTACCGGGTGAGCTTCGCGAAGATCAGTTCCCAACTGCCCGGATTCCGGGCCGAGTGGACCGCGAAGCGCGGCGCCGCCCAGCTTCACGAGATCTTCGAGCGGATCGCGATGTCGGCCGAGATGTTCGGGTTCCGCGCCTTCACGCGGCTCAAGCAACTCGAGCACCTGATCCGAACCGGGCAGATCGACGACGCGTTCTTCTGGAAGGGCTGAGCTAGCGGCAACCCTTCGCGGGGTTCTCGTACCAGGTCACCCGCGGGTGGCCCCAGCCGATCGACACCACGTCGATGTCCCCGTCGCCGTCGATGTCGACGGCGAGCGCTCCGTCGTGATGTTCGTCGCCGGTGGCGAGCACCTTCGTCGTCCACCGTCCGCCGCGTCCGTCGTCGTTCAGGAAGAGCAGGAGACGGGCGCTGGCGGGATCGGCAAGGTTGTGCTCCCCGACGACCACGTCGAGGTCGCCGTCGCCGTCGAAGTCGGCGACGTCCAGGCTCATCGGGCCGACGGCCGTGCCGATGGGGTGGCGTTCCCACGACGCGAGCGGGTCGGCGCCTTGCCGGTACCAGACCACGTCGCCCGGCTTGCTGATCGCTTCGAATCCCACCACCGCATCGAGCCGGGCGTCGCCGTCGATGTCGGCCAGGCGATTGCGGTCGGGCGCCGCGACGGTGTCGGAGATCCGGTGTCGCGTGAAGCCCGATGGCTCGTTGCGCAGCCACCAGGTGCCGAGCAGCAGATCGGTGCGGCCGTCCCGGTCGATGTCGCCTGCCGAGAGCGCCTCGTCCTGCGAGAAGGTCGAGATCGTCTCCAGCCGCCACGGTTGGCCGGCGCCGGCCCCCGGGGCTGTCAACAGTTGCACGCCCGCATCGGCGCGGTGCCAGGACACGGCCAATTGTGGCGCCTGGGTTGCTGACGCCCCGACGACGTCGCCTCCGGCGAAGCGCGCCACCGCCGCGCCCTGAAGGAAGTCGCCGCTGCCGAGGGCCGCGTCGGCGTGCACGCGAAACTGCCCCCGCCCGTCGTTCTCGGCCCACGCGAAGCGTGCCTGGTCCTTCGAGCCGATCGCTCCCAGGCCCACGACGTCGAGGTCGCCGTCGCCATCGATGTCGGCGAGCGCCGAGTAGTCGCCCAGCGCGCGGCCGAAGTCCTGCGCCGGCCATCCGCCGGTCGATCGGCCCGGGTTGCGGTACCAGCGCCCGCCCGAGACGACGTCCAGTCGGCCGTCGCCATCGAGGTCGGCCGCCCCCACGAAAGCGGCCTGGCCCGGGCGGTTCGGATCGATCACGTGCCGGGGCCAGCCGTCGGAGCGCGGCCGCGGCTCGCAGCGCCGGTTGACCCACAGTTCCAGCGGCTGTCGCTCGCCCGACCAGTTCGCTCC
>CALMSQ010000479.1:0-3884 GCA_937872345.1 uncultured Burkholderiales bacterium
CGCCGAATCGCCCTCGACCAGGAACAGCTCGTTGCGCGCGACGTCGGTCGACTCGCAGTCGGTGAGCTTGCCGGGCAGCACCGCGACGCCCGAGCTCTTCTTCTTCTCGATTTTCTGAGCCGCGCGGCTGCGCGCCTGCGCCTGGCGGATCACCAGCTCGGCCAGCTTGCGACCGTGTTCGACGTGCTGGTTCAGCCACAGCTCGAGCTGCGGCTTCGCCAGCGACGACACGAGCCGCAGTGCGTCGCGCGAGTTCAGCCGCTCCTTGATCTGGCCCTGGAACTGCGGATCGAGCACCTTCGCCGACAGCACGAAGCTCGCGCGCGCGAAGACGTCTTCGGGCAACAGCTTGATGCCCTTCGGCTGCAGGTTGTGCAACTCGATGAAGCCCTTGACCGCGGCGAACAGCCCTTCGCGCAGGCCCGACTCGTGCGTGCCCCCGGCCGACGTGGGAATCAGGTTCACGTACGACTCGCGCAGCAGGCCGCCCTCCTCGGTCCAGGCCACCACCCAGTGGGCGCCCTCGCCCTCGGCGAAGGTGTCGTGGCCCGGGCCCACCGACTGCTCGCCTTCGAACAGCGGGATGACAGGCTCGGCGCCCGAGAGCGCGGCCAGCGACTCGGTCAGGTAGCCCCGCAGGCCCTCGGCGTACTGCCAGGCCTGGCGCCGGCCGCTCTTCTCGTCGAGCAGCGTGACCTTGACGCCGGGTAGCAGGACCGCCTTCGAGCGCAGCAGCTGGGCGAGCTCGGCGCCCGGAATGGCCTGCGAGTCGAAGTACTTCGGGTCGGGCCAGCAGCGCACCCGCGTGCCGCTGCGCCGGTCGCCGCGTTCGGCGGCCTGCTTCGCGAGCGGCGTCGCCACTTCGCCGCCGGCGAAGGCGATGCGATGGACCGCAGAATCTCGCCACACCGTGACCTCCATGCGCTTCGACAGCGCGTTGGTCACCGATACGCCGACCCCGTGCAATCCGCCCGAGAAGCTGTAGGCACCGCCGGCCGCCTTGTCGAACTTGCCGCCCGCGTGCAGGCGCGTAAACACGATCTCGACCACCGGCACCTTCTCGTCCGGGTGCAGCCCGACCGGGATTCCGCGACCGTCGTCGTCGACCGACACGCTGCCGTCGGCGTGCAGCGTGACCGCGATCTCGCGGCAATAGCCCGCCAGCGCCTCGTCGGCGGCGTTGTCGATCACCTCCTGCACGATGTGCAGCGGGTTCTCGGTGCGCGTGTACATGCCCGGCCGCTGCCGGACGGGCTCGAGGCCCTTCAGGACGCGAATCGACGATTCGCTGTAGTCGCTCTTGCGTGTCGCCATGTCTGGGAGTGAGGAAAGCGTTGCTTCAGCGCGCCACCGCAATGCCGCACATCTGCAGAAACGTCGCGAAATCGACCACCATGTCGGGCTGCAGGTAGGCGAGAAACGCCCAGGTCATCGCGAAGCCGATCGCTGCGGCGCCCACGACGTAAAGCCCGATGCGCAGGCCCAGGCTCATCGCACGCCTCGCACGCCTCGCACCGACGCGGCGCCCGGCGCCACCACGACGGCCGGCCCGCCGCGCTGGCCGATCGGCCGCTCGTCGACTGGCCGGGTCACCGCGCCGGCGGCCAGCGCCAGCCCGATTCCGAGCCACCACATCAGGTCGTAGGAGCCGGTGCGCTCGTAGGCCCAGCCGCCGAGCCAGGCGCCGATGAAGCTGCCCACCTGGTGGCCGAGGAAGATCAGCCCGAACAGCGTCGAGACGTAGCGCATGCCGTAGATCTGGCCGACCAGTCCGTTGGTGAGCGGAACCGTGCCGAGCCACAACAGGCCCATCGTCGCCGCGAACAGGTACAGCGTGAGCGGCGTCAGCGGGAAGGCGAGCAGGATCGCGATGCTGCCGGCGCGCAGCGCGTAGAGCCAGGCCAGCAACGCGCGCTTGCTGCGGCGACCTCCGAGCCAGCCGGCGCCCCACGAGCCGATCACGTTGAACAGCCCGATCGTGGCGACCGCCATCGCGCCGTGGCCGAAGTTCAGGCCCTGGTCGACCACGAACGACGGCAGGTGCAGCGTGATGAACGCCGTGTGGAAGCCGCAGACGAAGAAGCTCCAGAAGAGCAGATGGAACGAGCGGTCGCGCAGCGCCTCGCGGAACGCGTCGCCGAGCCGCGCGTCGCCGAGCCGCGCGTCGCCGTGCGCGCCCGAGGACGCCGGCTTGCCGGTGAGCGCCGCCGCCATCAGCACCGCGATCAGCGACAGACCCGCCATCCACCACAGCGACGCATGCCAGTCGAACGCCGCGATGAGCGCCCCGCCGACCGGCATCATCACGAACTGTCCGAGCGAACCGCCGGCGCTCGCCATGCCGAGCGCCGCGCTGCGCTGGGCGGGTTCGAACGCGCGCCCGACCACGCCCAGCACGACGCCGAACGTGGTGCCGGCCTGCCCGATGCCCACCAGCAGCCCGCTCGTGAGGTAGAGCATCGCCGGCGTCGTCGCGTAGGCCATTCCGACCAGGCCCAGCGCATAGAACAGCGCACCCAGCACGATCGTGCGCCCCGATCCGTGGCGATCGGCGAGCGCGCCGAGCATCGGGGCGGCGAGCCCCCAGACGATGTTCTGGATCGCGAAAGCGAACGAGAACACCTCGCGGCTCCAGCCATGGGCCGCGCCCATCGGTCGCATGAAGAGCCCGAACGTGGCGCGCACGCCCATGGCCAGCAGGAGCACCATCACCGCGCACGCTAGAATGAGGTTCGACGATCGCCGCAACGTCGCAAGGTTCATGGCGTCATTCTACTTGCGGCCCCCGCCCGCCCCGAAACCATGACCACCCTGCCCCGCCGTCCGGACACGCTGCTGATCCACGCCGATCGCGAGGACGGTGGCGATTCCGCGCTCGCTCCGGCGCTCCATCCGTCGGTCACCCATGCGGCGCGCGATGCGGCCGAGTTCGCGCAGATGGCGACGCGCCCGCGTCACCCGCGCTTCTATACGCGCTACGGCAATCCCACGCACGAGCGGGTTGCGCGAATGATCGCGCGCCTCGAAGGGGGCGAGACCGCGCTGATGGCGGCCAGCGGCATGGGGGCAATCTCGGCGGTGCTGCTCGGGCTGCTCGCGGCCGGCGACCGGGTCGTCGCGCAGACCAGCCACTACATGGGCACGACGCAGTTGTTCACCGAGCTGCTGCCGCGCTTCGGCGTGCGTGTCGATCTGGTCGACCAGGCCGACACCGCCGGGCTCGTCGCCGCGATCAGCCGCGGCGCCCGGCTGGTGATGGTCGAGACGCCGTCGAACCCGACCCTGGCGCTGACCGACCTGCGCGCGGTTGCCGACTCGGCGCGCGCCGCCGGCGCGATCAGCGTCGCCGACAACACCTTCGCCACGCCGCTGAACCAGCAGCCACTTTCGCTCGGCATCGACGTCGTCGTCCACAGCGCGACCAAGTACCTCGGCGGACACCACGACCTGATCGCCGGCGCCGTGGTCTCGCGCAACGAACTGGTCGACCGGATCTGGCACAGCACGATCGCGCTGGGCAGCACGCTCGGCGCCTTCGACGCCTGGCTGTTGCTGCGCGGCATGCGCACCTTGTCGCTGCGCGTCGCGCGCGCCAACGACACCGCGATGGCCGTCGCGCGGTTTCTCGAGAGCCATCCGGCCATCGAGGCGGTCCACTACCCGGGGCTGCCGAGCCACCCCCAGCATGCGCTGGCCCGCGCGCAGATGCGCGGTTTCGGTGGCGTGCTGTCGATGCGACTGCGCGGCGACTACGCGCGCACGCAGCGATTCGTGTCGCGACTGCGCCTGTTCGCGCAGGCGGCCAGCCTCGGCGGCGTCGAGTCGCTGGCGGTGCACGCCGCGGCCGTGTTTGGGCGGACGCCCGGACAGCCGGAGATGGAAAC
>CALMSQ010000480.1:0-3410 GCA_937872345.1 uncultured Burkholderiales bacterium
CACGCGCTGGGCTCGATGCACGTGTCGTGGTGCGACGCGCCCGACTGGGACGTGAACCCGGACTTCGTTGCCGACGTGAAGAAGCTGGCCGGACACTCGATGCAGCGGCCCGTGGTGCTGATCTGTCGCAGCGGCAAGCGCTCGGTGGAAGCCGGCCACGCGCTCGAGCAGGCCGGGTTCCGCAAGGTCTACAACGTGCTTCACGGGTTCGAGGGCGACCTGAACACCGAGCGGCAGCGCGGCAAGCTCAACGGCTGGCGCTACGAAGGGCTTCCCTGGGAGCAGTTCTGACCGGCGCTTCGGACGCCTGGTGCCTCGCGCTCAGTGCACCACCCTCAGTGCATCACCATCGGCTGGTGCATCAGCCCTTCGAAGCGGCGCAGGAACTCGTCGACGTCCTCTTCCGAGGGCTCCGACTGGATCAGTTGCTGCACATCGCTGCGGAAATGCCTGGCGAGCTCGCCGCCGATGTAGATCTCGCGCCGGCTCAGCTTGTCCATGATCTCGAACCCGCCGACCAAGCCTTCGGGATCCTTGAACTCGACGACGCAGTAACTCGGGCTGTTGTAGATCATGTCCATCGGGGCACCTCTCCAGTGCTTCCAAGTTTGTGCCGGCCGGTTCGGCTTTCAAGGCAGTACTGCCGACCCGACAGGCGAAGCCGATGGGCGGATCCGCCTGTCTCCTTTACGCTTCAGGCGGGGGCGGGGTTGACCGCGCCGGCCAGTTCGGCCTCGATCGACGCCGGCAGGGGCGCGGCGATCTCGACCAGGCGCTGTGGGTCGACGTAGAGCTGGAGCCGGCTCTCGAGCCGGTAAGCGCTCGCTTCCCACGACACGCCCGATCCGTCGAAGCGCCACTGGTACCAGTCGCGTTCGGTGCGGAAGACGCCGATGGCGTGCGACAGCGGCAGGCGGGCGGGCCAGGCGGCGATCAAGGCCTGGAGGCGGGGGCGGTCGAAGATCCGGTCGGCGGGCCAGCGCCATTGCACGGGCTGCGAGGCCGGAGTCCCGGGCGCGCCGGCGGGTTCGTCGAGGCCGCGTGTTCGGTCGAGGCCGCTCCCCGGGTCGACGCCGCGCGTCCACGCCGACTGACCGTCATCGGTCACCTCGACGGCGCGGCCGAAGGGGGGCGCGTCGGCCAGCCGGCGAACCAGCGCGGCCCGCCGCGCCTCGGCCAGCTGGTCGGCTCGGTTCAGGACGATGCGAGCGGCCACTTCCACCTGCGCGTGCGCGAGCGGGTGCATCGGCTCGGCCTCGAACGGCGCGGGGCGCGCGGCATCGACCACCGTGACCAGGTCGTCGACGCGAAGCAGCGCGTCGAAGGGCGGCCGGCGCAGCAGGTCGACCAGCGCCGCGGGGTGCGCGGCACCGTCCAGCTCGACGACGATCCGCGCCCAGGGGCCCGCGCGAAGCAGTTCGATGAGCGCGGAGCGGGCGCTCGCTTGCGCGGTGCAGCAGGCGCAGCCGCCCACCACGCGGTAACGTCCGATCGGCAGGCGCAGGCTCGGCTCGGCGGCCGACGCATTGGCCAGCACCGCCCAGCGCTCGCCCGCCGGGCGCCCGCCCAGCCAGTGGTCGATCAGCGTGCTCTTGCCGGCGCCCGCGAACCCGGCGACGACGGTGACCGGAAGTCGCTGCGGCACCGCTGCCCTCTCAGCGACGCCAGAAGGCGGGCATCAGCACGACGTAGAAGGTGAGCAGCTCGAGTCGCCCGGCCACCATCGCGATCGCCAGCAGCCAGGTCTGGAAGTCGGACAGCGGCGCGTAGTTGCCCGTGGGCCCGAATTGCCCGAGCGCCGGCCCGAGGTTGTTGACCGCGGCGACCACGACCGAGAACGCCGACATGAAGTCGAGGCCGGTGGCGAGCATCACGAACGTGAGCACGATGTGCGTCACACCCCACAGCAGCATGTAGCCGAGCACCGCGAAGATGATCCGGTTCTCGACGACGTGGCCGTTGATCACCAGCGGCGCGATCGCGCGCGGGTGCACCAGCCGGTTCAGTTCGCGGCGCGTCTGCTTGAGCAGCACCAGCGCGCGGATCATCTTGATGCCCCCGCCGGTGGAGCCGGCCGACGATCCGACGCAGGCCAGGAACAGCATCCACAGCGGCGCGAAGGCCGGCCACGACGCGTAGTCCTGCGTCGAGAACCCGGTGGACGTGCTGAGCGAGATGGTGTTGAACGCCGCATGCCGCAGCGCCTCCACGAAGCTCGGGTATTGCCCCTCGAAGTACAGGTAGGCGCCGAGCCCGGCCGAGCTCGCGAGGACCAGGCCGATCACGGCCCGCGCCTCGATGTCGTGCAGGTAGACGCGCAGCGAGCGCTCGCGCAGCGCGAGGAAGTGCGTCGAGAAATTCAGCGCCGCTAGCAGCATGAACCCCGACAGCACGGCCTCGACGGCCGGCGACTCGAAGCTCATGACGCTGGCGTCGCGCGTCGAGAAGCCGCCGAGCGCCAGCGCCGAGAACGCATGGCAGACGGCCTCGAACCAGTCGAGCCCGGCCCAGTGCAGCGCCAGGATGCACGCCAGCGTGAGCCCGATGTAGATCAGCCACAGCGCCTTGGCGGTCTGCGTGATGCGCGGCGTGAGCTTGCGCTCCTTCAGCGGCCCTGGCATCTCGGCCTTGAACAGCTGCATGCCGCCGACGCCCAGCATCGGCAGGATCGCCACCGCCATCACGATGATGCCCATGCCGCCGTACCACTGCAGCGCGTGGCGCCAGACGTTGACCGACTGCGGCAGGTGTTCGAGGCCGCTCAGCACCGTCGCGCCGGTGGTCGTCAGGCCGGCGATCGACTCGAAGCAGGCGTCGGTGAAGCTCAGGCCGGGGATCTCGAGCAGCAGCGGCGCGGTACCGGCCAGCGACATCAGCAGCCAGCCGAGCACGACCAGCAGCGCGCCGTCGCGCGGCTCGAGCTCGCGCCGGTAGGGGCGCGTCGCGGCCCACATCAGCGCGCCGGCGACGAGGCAGCCGATGCCCGAGAGGAAGAACGAGACGTGCGTGCCGTCGCCCACCACCAGCGACCACGCGAGCGGCAGCACGAAGGTCGCCGCGAACACCATCAGCAACCCGCCCAGCACGTGGGCGATGACCAGCAGCCGGTTCAAGCGGTCGCCCGTGAGAAGGGAATCAGCCGATGTCCCAGCGCTCGGGAAGCGGCTCGATGAAGCCCATCTTGCGCAGCATGTCGAGGGCGTCGTCGAGCCCGCGATAGCTGTGGATGGCCGCGCGCAGCTCGCCGACGCTGCGGCGGCCGTCGACCAGCGCGAGCAGCGTGCGCAACCGCCGGGGGATCGACGAATCGGTGCGGCGCGCCTCGTCGCGGCCGATGCGGGTCTTGATGAAGACCAGCTCTTCGCGCAGGACGGCGGGGTCTCCGCCCAGCGCGAGCCGGCGCACGATCG
>CALMSQ010000481.1:0-2797 GCA_937872345.1 uncultured Burkholderiales bacterium
GTGATGCGCGACGTGCTGTGCAACGAAGTGCCGGCGATCTTCCGCGATCACCGGCCCTATGCCGTGTGCTCGTTCGCGGGCGCGTGGGCATTCCTCGCGGTCGCCGGCGTGCTCGGGGCCGACTGGCAGGCGCTCGTCGCGGGCATCGTGGTCACCGCCGGGATGCGGCTCGTCGCGCTGGCGCGCGACTGGCGCGTGCCCGGCTGGGCGGGAGATGCGGATGAGCAGCGGCCCCGCGAGTGACGGGCCGGTCGACGCGGCCGGGCGCGACGCGGTCGACCAAGCCGCCGTCGACCAAGGCGCCGTCGACCGAGGCGCCGTCGACCAAGCCGCGGTCGACGAGGCCGGAAGCTTCACCGCCGAGGCGCCGGCGCCTCGCCAGCCCGCGATCGTCGAATCCTGGCCCGGCTGGCCCGGCATGCGGGTCAGCCTGGGCGTGCTGGCGCTGGTCGCGGGTGCCGCGGCGTTGTCTGCCGGGCAGGCCCTGTTCCTGCCGATCGTGCTGGCGATCCTGCTCGCGCTCCTGCTGACGCCGGCCGTCGACCTCGTCGAGCGCCTGCGGCTGCCGCGCTGGCTCGGCGCGCTGCTGGTGGTCATGGCGCTGATGGCGGCGCTGGTCAGCGCCGCGACGCAACTGGCCGGTCCGGCGCAGCGCTGGCTGAACCCGAAGTCGCCCGAGTGGCGCAAGCTCGAGTTCCGGATCCGCGAAGCCAAGCGGCCGCTCGAGACGATCCAGGGCGCGCAGGAGCGCGTCGCAGGCATCGCCGAGGGGGCAGGCGGCCCCAACAAGCCGAAGCCGAAGGAAGTGGTCGTCGAGCGACGCGACATCTTCAAGGCGATCGACGACGCGAAGCCGCTGCTGGTCGGGGCGCTGTCGACGATCGTGTTGCTGTACTTCCTGCTCTCGTCGGGCGACCTGTTCCTTCGCAAGCTGATCCGCGTGCTGCCGCGGCTCACGGACAAGAAGACGGCGGTCGGCATCGCGCGCACGATCCAGGTCGAGATCGGGCGCTATTTCCTGACCATCGCCGCGATCAACCTCGGGCTCGGCGTCGTCACTGCCGGCCTGATGGCGTTGCTGGGCATGCCGTCGCCGGTTTTCTGGGGCGCGCTGGTCGCCGCGCTGAACTTCGTCCCCTACGCCGGGCCGGGCGTGAGCCTGGTGCTGCTCACCGCCGGCGCGTTCGTGAGCCTGGACGGCTGGGCGACGATCGCCGTGGTGCCGCTGAGTTTCTTCGTCCTGGTATTGATCGAGGGGCAGCTGCTGCAGCCGATCCTCGTCGGCCGCCGGCTTCGGCTCAACGTCGTCGTGACCTTCCTCGCCGTGCTGCTGTGGGGCTGGCTGTGGGGGCTCGGTGGCGTGGTCGTCGCGATTCCGGTGCTGGTGGTGCTGAAGATCTGCGCCGACCACGTTGCGTCGCTGTCGGCGCTGGGCGAGTTCATCTCGCGAGATTGATTCAGCTGGAGACCCGATGAATCCGATCCTCGAACCCGCCGGCGACGCGTTGCGCGTCGACGTCGTCTCCGACGTCGTCTGTCCGTGGTGCTACGTGGGCAAGCGCCAGCTCGAAGCGGCGCTCGCGCGCTGGCGCGCCGCGCACCCGGATGCGCCCGAACCGGCGGTGCGCTGGCACCCGTTCCAGCTGAACCCGGACCTTCCGGACGAGGGCATGAACCGCGCCGACTACCTGCGCGAGAAGTTCGGCGCTTCGGATCCCGCCGCGATCTACCAGCGGGTCAGCGCGGCCGCGCACGCGGTCGGGCTCGCGCCCGAGTTCGCGAAGATCGCTCGCCAGCCCAACACGTTGCGCGCGCACGCGCTGATCGCGGCGGCGCAGGGCGAGGCGCAGCAGGCGATCGTCGAACGGCTGTTCCGCGCGTACTTCGTCGAAGGGGCGGACCTGACCTCGCGCGAGACCCTCGAAGCGCTTGCGCGCGAAGCGGGGCTCGACGACGCCGCGATCCGGGCGGCGCTCGACGACGGCGCAGCGCTGGAGCGCGCGAGGCAGGCCGATCTCGAAGCGCGCGAACTCGGCATCGGCGGCGTGCCGTTCTTCGTCATCGACGGCAAGGTCGGCGTCAGCGGCGCGCAGGGCGCCGAGGCGCTGCTCGGCGCGTTCGCTCAGGCGCGGGTGAGCGACTCGCCGCCGGGCTGACGCGGCGGCGCCTGGTCCGCGATCGCCGGATCGGCCGACGGCTGCCCGGGGGCCGGAGGCGGCTGCGGGAAGTCGGCCACCGGCCCGAGCTTCATCGCGTCGCGCCGGAACAGCGGCTCGCTGCAGACGTACACGTAGAGCAGGTCGGCGAGCGCCATCAACGAGTCGACGTGGGTGCGCTCGTAGCCGTGAGACGCGTCGAGCGCAAAGCACGCCAGCGCGGTACGGATGTCGTTGCCGGCCTCGACCGCGGCGGCCGCGTCGCTGCGGTAGTGCCTGAAGACGTCCCGGCTGTGCTCGATCGCGTGTTCGCGACACAGCGCCAGCAGGTGACGCGTCAGGTGCCAGTCGAACGGGCCGGACGAATCCTGCATCGCGACGGTGACGCCGTACTCGCAGGTGTTCTGGCCCGGGGCGATCGTGCCGTTGTCGATCGACACCAGCTCGGCGACGTCGCCGTGCAGGATGTGCGAGGCGCCAACGCCGATCTCCTCGGAGATCGTGAACAGCAGGTGGCAGTCGACCGGAAGCGGCGCGCCGCTCTCGCGGCACGCCCGGGCCACCGCCAGCAGGGCCGCGACGCCGGCCTTGTCGTCGAGGTGCCGGGCGTTGACGAATCCGTTGTCGCAGAACTCGGGCTG
>CALMSQ010000482.1:0-6369 GCA_937872345.1 uncultured Burkholderiales bacterium
CCGAAGCTGTCGTTCAGCGCCTGCTTGATCAGCGCGCAGGCGCGGGTGGGCTGGGCCGCCAGCCGGGCGGCGAGCTGGCGGGCCTGGGGCATCAGCTGCTCGTCGTCGAGCACCTGCCAGACCAGGCCGAAGCGCTCGGCGGTCGGCGCATCGATCCGCTCGGCCAGCAGCGCCATCGCCCGCGCGCGCACGTCGCCCGCGTAGCGCGGCAGGAACCAGGTGCTGCCGGCGTCGGGCACCAGGCCGATCTTCGAGAACGCCTGCACGAAATAGGCCGATCGTGCCGCGAGCACGATGTCGCCCGCCAGCGCAATGCTCATTCCGGCGCCCGCGGCCGGACCGTTGACCGCGCAGACCACGGGCTTGGGCATCGAGCGCATCGCGAGGATCACCGGGTGGTAGCGCTCGCGCAGCAACTGACCGAGGTCCAGCGAAGGGCTGGGCGGCACCGACGCGAGGTCGGCGCCCGACGAGAAGCCGCGCCCGGCGCCAGTGAGCAGCACCGCGCGCACGGCGTCGTCGCCGGCGGCCCGCTCGACGGCGTCGCGCAGGGCCCGGATCAGCGCGTCGTCCAGCGCGTTGAGCACGTCGGGCCGGTTCAGCGTGATCGTCGCGATCGCTTGCGTCGATTCGTACAGCACGAGGGGAGCCGTCATGGGGAGATCCTTTCCGGTCCGGTCAGAGCATGCCGAGTTGCCGGGCGGCGAGGTCGTTCAGGACCTCCTCGGCACCGCCGCCGATCATCATCACCTTCACTTCCCGGTAAATCCGTTCGACGCGGGTCCCGCGCATGTAGCCGGCGCCACCGAGGATCTGCACGGCCTCGTCGGCGCAGTCGCGCATGACGCGTGCCGCATGATTCTTGACCAGCGAGATTTCCGCAACCGGAGCGTCTCCGCGCTCGATCCGGGCAGCCAGTTGCGCGAGCCAGGCGAGCACCGGCAGGATCGCGTCGACCATCCGCACCAGCTTGTGGCGGATCACCTGATGCGCGACCAGCGGCTGGCCGAAGGTGCGGCGCTCGCGCGCCCACGCGAGCGCATCCTCGCAGCAGACGATCGCGAAGCCGATCGCCTGCGCCGCCATCATCAGCCGCTCGCCGTTGAAGTTGTTCATGATCAGCGGGAAGCCACCGTCGAGCGGGCCGACGAGCCGGTCGGCGTCGACCGGGCAGTCGTCGAAGTGCAGCGCCGCGGTATCCGAGCACCACCACCCGGTCTTGGCCAGCGGCGTGCGCGAGAGGCCCGGGGCATCGCGGTCGACCAGCAACAGCGAGATGCCGCGCGCCCCCGGCTCGCCGGTGCGTGCCGCGACCAGGTAGTGATCGGCGCGCATGCCCGAGGTGATGAACATCTTCGACCCGTTCAGGCGCCAGCCGCCCGCGTGCGGCCCCTCGCTCAGCGGCGTCGCGCGAGTGGTCATCCGCGCCACGTCGGACCCGCCCGAGGCCTCGGTGACGGCGAGGGCGCCGATCGCCTCGCCCGCCAGGATGCGCGGCACGATGCGCGCGCACAGGGCCGGGCCGCCGGCCTTCAGCAGCGGCCCGAGCATGATCGTGTGGCTCATCAGGCTCGCGATCAGTCCGCCCGATCCGGCCCGGGTCAGTTCGATCGTTGCGATGATCCGCGCCAGCGTGTCGCACGGCGTGCCGCCGAATTCGGCCGGGTAGCCCAGCCCGAGCAGGCCTACCTGCGCCGCCTGGCGGTACACATCGCGCGGAAACTCGCCGGCCTCGTCCCAGGCGGCGGCGTGCGGCGCGAGTTCGCCGTCGACGAAGCGACGCAACGCGTCGCGCAGCTGGCGGTGTTCGCCGGTGGCGCCGGCCGACCGGGTCAGGTCGAAGCAGTTCGCCAGGGTGTCGGGATCACGGTTCACGATGCGCCGGCCTCCTCGGGTTCGATTCGGGCGAGCAGCGCGCCCGGTGCCACCTGCGCGCCGATTCGTGCGCCCAGCTCGACGATGCGGCCATCGATCGGGGCGTCGACGCGGTGCTGCATCTTCATCGCCTCGATCGCGAGCAGCGGCTGGCCGGCACGGACGCGGTCGCCGGCCGCGACCGACAGCGCGGCGACCTGGCCGTGCATCGTCGCGCGTACGTCGCCGCTGGCGTTGCCCACTGCGCGTCGCGGCGGCAGCGCCGAGACGTCGGAGAAGCCGGCACTGACGCCGCCGAGGTCGAGCCAGCCGGCGTGCGCAGCGCCCGCATCGGCGCGCCACCGGACGTGGACCGGCAGGCACTGGCCGTCGATCTCGATCCGGTCGTCGGACACGATCGCGACGCGGTGCTCGCGCCCGTCGATCGTGATTCGATGGCCGTCGGCCTCGGGCACGACGCGCGCCTGCCATCGTGCTTCGCCACTCGCCAGCGCGGCGAAGGTGGTGCGCGGGCCGGTCGACGACCACTCGGCGAGCGCGCCGTGCGCGCGCGCGTTCGAGCCGGCCCACAGCGCGGTGGCCGCTGCCTGCCAGCGCGAATCCGGCCGCGGCGCCTGCCAGCCGGTCGCCGCCGCATCGAGCCAGCTGGTGGCGAGGCGCGCCTCGGCGAAGTCCGGCGCGCGCAGGCACGCGAGGAGGAAGTCGCGATTGGTCGCCAGGCCGAGGATCGACGTCTCCTCGAGCGCGCCGATCAGCCGGCGGCGGGCTTCGTCGCGATCGCGGCCGGTGGCGATCAGCTTGGCGATCATCGAATCGTAATGACGCGACACCTGCGCGCGGGGCGCAAGGCCGTGGTCGACGCGGAGTCCGGGCGTGTCGCCGGGCAATCGCCAGGCGAGGATCGGGCCGGCCTGCGGCCTGAAGCCGTCGAACGCGTCCTCGGCGCACAGCCGGGCCTCGATCGCGTGGCCGCGCCACTGAACGTCGTCCTGTCGCAGCGACAGGCGCTCGCCGCGCGCGACGCGCAACTGCAACTCGACCAGATCGAGACCGGTGATGGCCTCCGTGACCGGATGCTCGACCTGCAAGCGGGTGTTGACCTCGAGGAAGTGGAAGCGGCCGTCGGGGTCGAGCAGGAACTCCACCGTGCCTGCGCCGACGTAGCCGGCCGCGAGCGCCAGCTTGACCGCCGCATCGCCGAGCGCCGCACGCAGCGCCGGTGTCACGTCCGGTGCCGGCGCTTCCTCGACGATCTTCTGGTGCCTGCGCTGGGTCGAGCAGTCGCGCTCGCCCAGGTGAATGCAGTGGCCGAACCGATCGGCCAGCACCTGGACCTCGACGTGACGGGCGTGGTGCACGAGCCGCTCGAGCAGCAGCGCGCCGCTGCCGAACGCCGCTTGCGCCTCGCTCGTGGCAGCGGCGCGGGCAGCGTCGAAGTCCGCCAGGTCGTCGACGCGCCGCATGCCGCGCCCGCCGCCGCCGGCAGCGGCCTTGATCATCAGTGGGGCGCCCAGCCGTGCCGCCTCGCGAGCCAGCGCGGCCGGCGACTGGTCGTCGCCGCCGTAGCCGGCGAGGCAGGGCACGCCGATTCGTCCGGCCAGCTGTTTCGCCGCGCGCTTGTCGCCCAGCAGTTCGATTGCCGCGGCGGGCGGGCCGACGAAGACCAGGCCCGCCTCGTCGCAGGCGCGCGCGAACGCCGCGTTCTCGGACAGGAAGCCGTAGCCCGGGTGCACCGCCTGCGCGCCGCTGGCCGCGCAGGCCGCCAGCACTCGTTCGACCGACAGGTAGCTGTCGATCGCCGGCGAAGGCCCGATCGGTACCGCGACGTCGGCGAGCGCAGCGTGGCGCGCGTCGCGGTCTGCCTCGGAGTACACGGCCACGGTGCGCAGGCCCATCGCGCGCGCGCTGCGCAGGATGCGGCAGGCGATCTCGCCCCGATTGGCGACCAGCAGCGTGTCGAAGCTCACGCGTGCGCTCACGAACGCGGCAGGATGCCCATCGTCTTGGCGATGATGCCCAGCATGATCTCGTCGGCCCCGCCGCCGATCGAGCCGAGCCGCGAATCGCGCCAGTAGCGGTTCACGCGGGTGTCTTCGATGTAGCCCATGCCACCCCAGAACTGCAGGCACCAGTCGGCCACCTCTCTCGAGACGCGCGCTGCCTTGAGCTTGGCCATCGAGGCCAGCTGCGTCACGTCGGTGCCGCCGACGTAGAGCTCGACGGCGCGATACAGCAGCGCGCGCACGCATTCGATCTCGGTGTTCAGCTCGGCCAGCTTGAAGTAGATGAACTGGTTGGCGAGCAGCGGCTGCCCGAACGCCTCGCGCTCGCGCAGGTAGGCGATCGTTTCGGTGAGCACTTCGCTGGCGGCCATCGAGCTGGCGGCCGCCCAGAGCCGCTCCTCCTGGAACTGCATCATCTGGTAGGCGAAGCCCATGCCTTCCTCGCCGATCCGGTAGCGCTGTGGAACGCGCACGTCGTCGAAGAAGATCTGCGCCGTATCCGAAGCCCGCATGCCGGCCTTGGTGAGCTTTCGGGCGATCTCGATGCCTGGCGTGTCCATCGGGAGGCAGATCAGCGTCTTGTTGCGGTGGGGCGCGCCTTCGGAGGTGTTGGCGAGCAGGCACATCCAGTCGGCCTGCGTGCCGTTGGTGGTCCACATCTTGCCGCCGCGGATCACGTAGTCGCCGCCGTCCTTGCGCGCGGTGGTCCGGATCGAGGCGACGTCGGAGCCTGCTCCCACCTCCGACACGCCCAGGCAAGCGACCATGTCGCCGGCGATCGACGGTGCGAGAAACTCGCGCTTGACCTCGTCGGAGCCGAACCGCGCGAGCGCCGGCGTGGCCATGTCGGTCTGCACGCCGATCGCCATCGGCACGCCGCCGCAGCGCGCGTGGCCGAGCGCCTCGGCGATCGCGATCGAGTACGAGTAGTCGAGGCCGGCGCCGCCGTACTCGACCGGCTTGGTCACCCCGAGGAAGCCCAGGCGGCCCATCTTGCGGAACAGCTCGCGCGCCGGGAAGGTGCCGGCAGCCTCCCACTCTTCGACGTGCGGATTGACCTCCGCGTCGAGAAACCGCCGCAGCGAGTCCTGCAACTGGGTGTGCTGTTCGGTGTAGATCATCGGAGGGGCTCCTGCGCGGGTGGGGGCGGTGCGAGGCGCGTTCATGGCCACGATCAAGGCCGCGCCACGCCGAAAGTGAGGGGGCGCAAGTCGCGCTGGGCGGCCTCGGCGCACGTGTCGAGCACGAAGCCGAGCAACTTGCGCGTGTCGCGCGGATCGACGATGCCGTCGTCGAGCAGTCGGGCGCTGGTGTGCAGCGCGCCGGCCTGGCGCTCGAAGTTCTCGACGATCCGCCGCTCGAGTGCGTCGAGCTTCGCGGCATCGACCGGCTCGCCGCGCCGTTGTGCGGTCGCTTCGGTGACCAGGCGCATCGTGAGGGCCGCCTGCTCGCCGCCCATCACCGCGGTGCGCGCGTTGGGCCACGAAAACGCGAAGCGCGGGCCGAACGCGCGGCCGCACATGCCGTAGTTGCCTGCGCCGAACGACGCACCGCAGTGAATGGTGATCGACGGCACGGTGGCGTTGGAGACCGCCTGGATCATCTTCGAGCCGTGCTTGATCATGCCGGCCTGCTCGCTCGCGCGCCCGACGATGTAGCCGGTGGTGTTCTGCAGGTAGAGCAGCGCCGCGCCGCTCTGGCAGCAAGCCTGGATGAAGTGGGTCGCCTTGTTGCTGCCCGCCGGGTCGATCGGCCCGTTGTTGGTGACGATGCCGATGCGGTGGCCGTGCAGTTCGGCGTGGCCGCAGACCGTCTGTGCGCCATGGTCGGGCTGGAACTCGAGGAACGCCGAGCCGTCGACGAGGCGCGCGACGACCTCGCGCATGTCGAAGGGCTGGCGGAAGTCGAGCGGGACGACGCCGGCGAGCTCGTCCGGGTCGTAGGCGGGCTCGGCGAAGCCGTTGTCGGCCGCATTCGGCGCGCCCGACTCGCGCCGCAGTGCGTCGGCGCCTGCGTGTGGGCGTGAGAAACCGAGCCGGCCGACCACCTCGCGGGCGATCCGGATCGCGTCCGCGTCGTCCTGGGCCAGGTACTCGCCGAGGCCGGAAACCGAGGTGTGCATCTCGGCCCCGCCGAGTTCTTCGTCGGTGGCGATTTCGCCGGTGGCTGCGCGCAGAAGCGGCGGACCGGCGAGGAACGCGCGGGCGCGTCCGCGCACCATGATCACGTGATCGGACAAGCCGGGCAGGTAGGCGCCACCCGCGGTCGACGATCCGTGCACCACCGCCACCACCGGAATGCCGGCGGCGGAGAGCCTGGCGAGGTTGCAGAACAGCCGGCCGCCCTCGATGAAGTCCTCGACGCGGTATCGGAGCAGGTTGGCGCCCGCGGATTCGATCAGCTGCACGAACGGCAGCTTGTTCTCCATCGCGATCTGCTGCGCGCGCAGCATCTTCTCGCGGCCCATGCTCTGGATCGCGCCCGCGTCGAT
>CALMSQ010000483.1:0-6371 GCA_937872345.1 uncultured Burkholderiales bacterium
AGGCTCACGTCGCGCTCGCCGATGCGGCCGTAGGCCAGCACGCGATACCACGTGCGCGCGGCGCGGCCGCGACCCGCCGGCACCGCAGCCATCCTCACCCGCGAGACCTCGTCGCGCGCGATTGCGGCGTCGATGCTGCCGCGCGCCGGGCAGCGGCCCATCGCCAGCGCCAGGTAGCGTCGACCCATGCTGCGGTCGGCCAGCTGCGCGGCGAGCGCGGCCATGGCCTGTTCGGTCTTGGCGACCACCAGCAGGCCGCTCGTGTCCCTGTCGAGTCGATGCACGATCCCGGCACGGGGCAACGCGGCGAGCGCAGGTCGATGAAACAGCAGCCCGTTCATCAGCGTTCCGTGCCAGTTGCCCGCCGCAGGATGCACCACCAGCCCGGCAGGCTTGCACAGCACCAGCAGCTGTTCGTCCTCGTGAACCACGTCGATCGGCACGGGCTCGGCGGCGAACGCGGTGTCGGCCTCGCGCGGCTGCGGCTCGACGACGATGGTTTCGATGCCGCGCAGGCGCGTCTTGCCGGGCAGCACGCGGTCGTCGCAGCGCACGGCCCCGAGCGCAATCCAGCGCTGCAGCCGCGTGCGCGAGACCTCGGGCAGTCGCGAGGCGACGAATCGGTCCAGGCGCTCGCCGGCGGCGCCGGCTGCGTCGATCTCGAGGGTCTTCGCCGGCGCAAGGTCGGGGTCGGGGAGATCTTCGGGGGGCTTGGCTATAATCGGGCGCATGAGAACCTCAGTGTCCCGGCTTCGCATGCTCAGCGCGGTCGCGTTCGTTTTGCTGGCCGCCTGCAGCACCGCCGATCCGCCCGACCCCACGATCGGATGGACACCCGAACGATTATATGCAGAGGCCCGCGACGAATTGGCGTCGGGCAACCGCCAGGCGGCGATCAAGCTGCTCGAGAAGCTCGAGTCACGCTACCCGTTCGGCCACTGGGCCGAGCAGGCGCAGCTCGACATCGCCTGGGCGCAGTTCAAGGACAATGAACGGGCGCTGTCGCTCGCCGCGATCGACCGGTTCATGAAGCTGCACCCGAACCATCCGGCGCTCGACTACGCGCTCTACCTGAAGGGCCTGGTCAACTTCAACGAGCAGGAGGGACTCCTGGCCCGCTTCGGCAACCAGGACCTCTCCGAGCGCGACCAGGCTGCGCTGCGCGAGTCGTTCGACGCCTTCAAGGAACTGGTGACCCGTTTTCCAGACAGCAAGTACGCGCCCGACGCCGAAGCGCGGATGCGCTACCTGGTCAACTCGATGGCGCGCGGCAAGGTCCACATCGCCCGCTACTACTACAGCCGCGGCGCCTACGTCGCAGCCGCCAACCGCGCCCAGGAAGTGATCCGCGACTACCAGGAAGCGCCCGCGCTCGAGGAGGCGCTCTACCTGCTGGTGCGCTCCTACGAGAAGCTCGGCCTGGACGACATGCGCGCGGACGCCGAGCGCGTGCTCCGGCGCAGCTTCCCCAACAGCGAGCTGCTCACGAAGGGCTTCCCGGAAGACGATCGCCGCTGGTGGCAGGTCTGGCGCTGACCCCGGGCGCCCCGTCGCCGCAGAACCCGATCGCTTCGCTCTCGTCGCGGGTGAGCCGGAACGGCGGCAGGCTGGCCACGAGGCTGCGCCCATAGGGCTTGTCGAGCAGCCGCTCGTCGCAGATCGCCAGGACCCCGCGGTCGGATTCCGACCGGATCAGGCGCCCCGCGCCCTGCTTCAGCGCCATCGCCGCAGCCGGCAACTGGATCTGCCTGAACGGATCGCCGCCGGCGCGGCGCATCGCGTCGATGCGCGCGCGCAGGATCGGGTCGTCGGGCGCCGCGAACGGCAGCTTGTCGATGATCACCAGCGACAGCTGCGGCCCGACGACGTCGACCCCCTCCCAGAAGCTGGCGCTTCCCACCAGTACCGGGCTGCGCAGCGCGCGAAAGCGTTCGATCAGGACCAGCCGCGACGCCTGGCCCTGCACCAGCAGCTCCAGGCCGAGTCCCGACTCGCGGATCCGCGCGCCCAGCAGCGCCGCCTGCTGCTCGACCATGCGCAGGCTGGTGCAGAGCACGAATGCGCGGCCGCCGTTGGCTTCGATCAGCGGCCACGCAGCGTCGGCGACGCGATTCGCGAAACCGGGCGAGGCCGGATCGCCGCAGTGGCGCGGCACGTAGAGCAGCGCGCGGCGCGCGAAGTCGAACGGGCTCTCCCAGCGCAGCGTGCGCGCGCCCTCGAGCCCCATGGCGGCGACGAAATGGTCGAAGCGACCGGCGACCGCGAGCGTTGCCGACGTGAAGATCCACGCGCGCGGCGCCGATTCCCGGTGACGGCGAAAAGTCTCGGCCACCGAGAGCGGCGTTTCGTGCAGGGTCACGCCCGACTGGTGCACCTCGGCCCACAGGATCGACGGCGTCTCACCGGCTTGGCCCGCCTCGTCGCCGGCGGCCCCGGCGGCCGGCGCGCCGGCGTCGCGCTCGAGCCCGTCGAGCCAGCCCTGCAGGCGCTGGGCAAGCTCGAGCGCGCGCAGGCGAAGGCGCGCGAGATCGCGGCTGCGCTCGGCCGCCGCGTCGAGCGCCGGCAACTCCAGGCTGCCGACGAGGTCCGCGACGGCCTCGCGCAGCGCCGCATGGCTGCGCAGCTGGCGCGCGTCGAGCCGTCCCGGGCGGCCCGCCGCCAGCCTGAGTACGCGAACCCCCTGCTCGATCGCCGACGCGGGCTGCGTCCAGTCGGCGGCGTCGCGCGCGTCGGCCAGGCCGACGCGCAGCAGGTCGCGTGCGAAATCGAGCAGTTGACGGGTCGACACGCTGCGCCCGAAGAACTGCGTCGCGATCTCCGGCAGCTGGTGCGCTTCGTCGAAGATCAGCGCGTCGGCACTCGGCAGCAGCTCGGCGACGCCCTCGTCGCGCAGCGCCAGGTCGGCACAGAACAGGTGGTGGTTGACGACCACGACGTCGGCCTGTTGCGCCGCCTGGCGCGCCCGGAACACGAAGCAATCGGCCAGGTCGGGGCAATCCTGCCCCAGGCAGTTCTCGCGCGTCGAGGTCGCCCGCGCCCACGCCGGCGCGTCCTCGGCGATGCCCGGCGCCTCGCTGCGGTCGCCGCTTGCCGAGATCGCGGCAAAGCGCTCGATCCGCCGCAGGACCGCGATGTCCTCGCGCCGTTCGAATCGCCCCTCTTCGAGATTGCGGCGCAGGTGGTGGCGGCACACGTAGTTCGACCGGCCCTTGAGCAGGGCCATCGTCGTGCCGACCCCGAGCGCTTCGCGCACACGCGGCAGGTCGCGGTGGTACAGCTGGTCCTGCAGCGTGCGGGTGCCGGTGCTGACGAGCACCCTGCCGCCCGACAGCAGCGCGGGCACCAGGTAGGCGAACGTCTTGCCGGTGCCGGTACCGGCCTCGGCGACCAGCGTGCCACCCGGCGCGTCCGAGGGCGCGCCGCCGTCGCCGCCGGCCGCGGCAGCCGCCACGCCGGCGCGCGCCGGGGCCGAAGCCGAGGCGATCGCCGCCGCCACCGCCAGCGCCATCTCGCGCTGGCCCGCCCGCACGACGAACCCCGGCTGCGAGCGCGCCAGCGGACCGTCGGGCGCAAAGGCCGCGGCCACCGCGGCATGAAGCCGCGCAGCGGCCGCAGGGTCGGGCATCAGGCGGGCTCGTCCGGCACCAGCTGCATCTGCAACAGCGTGATCGCGTCCTTGATGCGCAGCTTGCGCTTCTTGAGCCGGCGCAATTGCAGCTCGTCGAAGCGGGGCTGGTGGCCCATCGCCGCAATCATCGCGTCCAGCCCCCGGTGCTCGAGCTGCAGCTCGGCGATGCGCTGCCGGATCGCGTCGGCGGCGAAAGCGCCTGCGTCGGGCGACTCGGGGCCGGGGTTCTCGGTCATGTCAGGGAAGTCGCTGCCGGGCTGGATCGACCTTGCATGATACGTCGCAGGCTCGGCGGAACTCAATCCTGGCCAGGGGCGCCGCCGGCGGGATGGCGACGCTGCACCGCCGCCGCCCTGGCCGCGCGCTCGGCATCGCGACGCAGCGCCTGCGCGCGCTGCTTGGCGAGCCTCGCGTCGTGCTCGGCGTTGCGGCGCTCCACGTCGCGAAGCCGCTGCTCGTGACGCGCAGCGTTCGCCGCCGCCGCGGCGTCGCGCTGGCGTGCCTGCTCCCGGCGCCGCTCGAGCTCGGCCTCGCGTTCGGCGCGCCGCTTGCGCTCGACCTGCGCCTCGCGGGCACGCTGCGCGTCGCGCGCGTCGCGCTGCGCCTGCGCCCCCCGATGCTGGTCGGTCCGTCCCTGCTGGCGTTCGCGCGCCTCGTCGCGACGGCGCTGCTGCGCCCGCTGCTCGTCGTCCCGCGCGCCGGCATCGGACGCCCGGGCGCGATTCTCCGCGCGCGCGTGCTCTTCGCGCAGCGCCGCGCGCGCCGACACCTCGCGCTCCTTCAGGCGCCGCTTGTCCTTGCGCTCGCGCTCGCGCGCGTCCTGCAGGCAGTCGTTGACGAGGATGCGCCCCCGGCACGCGGCCTCGTCGGCGCGCCGCCGGGCGCTCACCTGCGCGCGCTCGCGCTCGATCGCCTGCAACTCGCGCCGCGCCGCGCCGGCATCGGCGGGCCCGGAGCTCGCTGCGGGGGCCGCTCCGGTCGACGCCGCCGCCGGCGCTGAATCCGCCCCTTGGGCGGCCGCGTCGACCGCCAGCGTCGCGGCTACCACGGCCACCACGGCCACGGCCGCCAAGGCGGGCCGCAAGGCCGGCCACCCGCGCCGGGCCACCTCCACGCGTCCGCCATGCCCGCCGAGCCGCGCTATCATGCGTCAGGCCCGGCCGTCGAGGCCGGCGCCCGCCTCCCGGCGCGGCGCTTCGAGGTACTCGCGCGACTGCATCTCGACGATCCGGCTCACCGTGCGATGGAACTCGCCCGCCATCGCACCCTCGGTGTAGAGCTCCTCCGGCGGGCACTCGGCCGACATGATCAGGTTGACCCGCCGATCATAGAGCACGTCCACGAGCCACACGAAGCGGCGCGCCTCCGACGCCATCGCGGCGCCCATCTTCGGCACGCCCGACAGGATCACCGTGTGGAACTGGCTCGCGATCTCCAGGTAGTCGTTCTGCGACCTCGGGCCGCCGCACAGCGTGCGGAAATCGAACCAGACCACGCCGCCGGCCCGCCGCAGCGCGCGGATCTCGCGGTGCTCGATCATCAACCGGGGCTCCTCGTCGCGGGCCTCGGCCAGCGCGGCGAAGGCCTCGCGCAGCGCGCGGTCGGCGCCCGCGCCGAGCGGCGTGTGATAGGCGCGCACGTCGGCGAGCGAGCGGCGCCGGTAGTCGACGCCGGCGTCGACGTTGAGCACGTCGACGTTGGCCTTGATCAGCTCGATCGCCGGCAGCACGCGCGCGCGATGCAGCCCCTCCGGGTAGAGCTGGTCCGGATGGTAGTTCGAGGTCATCACGAACGTGACGCCGTGCGCAAACAGCGCGCGCATCAGGCGCTCGAGGATCATCGCGTCGGCGATGTCCGACACGTGGAACTCGTCGAAGCAGATCAGCCGATAGCGCCGCGCCACCTGCGCGGCGACCGCGTCGAGCGGATCGGGCCGACCCTTGAGGTCCTGCAGCGAGCGGTGCACGCCGCGCATGAACTCGTGAAAGTGCAGCCGCGTCTTGCGCACGACGGGGATGGCGGCGTAGAAGCTGTCCATCAGGAAGCTCTTGCCGCGCCCGACGCCGCCATAGAGCCAGACGCCACGCGGCACCGGCGGCCGGTTGATCAGCTTCTTCAGCCGGTTCGAGCGCTGCGACTTGAAAGCGACGAACTCGTCGTACATCCGCTGCAGCCGCTCGGCCGCCGCCAACTGCGCGACGTCCGCGACGTAGCCGCGCTCGGCCAGCGCGTGCCGGAATGCCTCGATCACGGTCACGACGAGGCGATCGTCACATGTTGAGCGCGCGCTTGTCGGTCGCCGCGAGCGCGGCCTCGCGCAGGACCTCGGACATCGACGGATGCGGGTGGCAGACGCGGCCGATGTCCTCGGCAGACGCCTTGAACTCCATCGCGAGTGCGGCTTCCGCGACCAGGTCGGAGGCCGCCGCCGAGACGACGTGCACGCCGAGCACCTCGTCGGTCGCCGCGTCGGCCAGCACCTTGACGAATCCCTCCGGCGCTCCGACCCCCAGCGCGCGGCCGTTGATCGAGAACGGGAACTGACCCGCCTTGTACGCACGCCCCTCGGCCTTCAGTTGCTCCTCGGTGCGACCGACCCATGCGATCTCGGGCGAGGTGTAGATGACCCACGGAATGCAGTTGTAGTCGATGTGCGGCTTCTGGCCGGCGATCAGCTCGGCCACCATCACGCCCTCGTCCTCGGCCTTGTGCGCGAGCATCGGGCCGCGCACCACGTCGCCGA
>CALMSQ010000484.1:0-2547 GCA_937872345.1 uncultured Burkholderiales bacterium
GAGCTCGCGCAGCGCATCCCGCCGCTGATCCGCCTGATGACGCAGGGCGTTCGCGAAATCGGCGCGAAGGACGAGGAGTTCAAGTCGTTCTTCGACGAGTTGTTCCTGATCCACCTGCGCCGCATGCAGCGGCGCGAGCGCGAGCGCGGCGCGACGACGCGGGCGCGCTTCGATGCCGGGACGGGGATCGACACGGCCGTGCCCACGCTCGCACAGCCAATGGGCCCCGAGACGGCAGGCGGCGGCGCGGGGTACGCGCCTGCACCCGCCGCGCCCGCCGAGCCTGCGCCGTTCGGGGCGCGTGCGCCGGCACCGGGGCAGCCCCCGTCGCCCGGTGCCGCACCCCGAGAGCCCGAAGCGGGGGCCCGCGAGCCCGAGCGGTCCGACGAGGAGGGCACCGAGCGACGCCTGCTCGAAATCCTCGACTCGCTCGACCTGGGCGACCTGCCGTCGAGCCCTCGGCGCCGCGAGCTCGCGCCCGAACAGGCCCTCGGGGAGATGCGTCGCGGCGACTGGGTCGAACTGGTGGCGCGCGACGGCAGCAGTGCCTACCTCAAGGTGGCGTGGATCAACCGGCGGCGCACCGTCGCGCTGCTCGTGCGTCGCGCCGACCGTCGTGCGATGTCGCTGCGCATGGAGGAATTGCGCGCGCGGTTCGACCAGGCGCGCGCGTTCCTCGTCGCCGAGCGCTGATCTCGCGTCGATCGCTCGCAAGCCACGTGCGAGGCTGCACTATAGTGCTTGACATGGACCGTTGAAGGAATTACGGTTCATGCGCCGCGCGACCGCGAGACAAGGTCGCCGGTGCGTCGCTCGTCGCCCGTGCCCCCTCGAAAATCGATTCGGGAAGCCCCGCGGTTGCGCTCGTCTCGCTGACGGCGCAATCTTCGTCGGCTGTCTTTAGCAGGTCGTGGTTCGCGCGGTTCGGGCACCGTCGCAAGCGGGTCGACGGCGGCCCATCCGTTTGTCAAGCAGAGGAGATTTCGATGCACAGGAGATACGCAGTCAAGCTGGCCGCGGCCGCCGTGGTCGCGGCGATGGCGGGCGCAGCCGCGGCGCAGGGCAAGCCGGTGAAGGTCGGCTTCATGCTGCCGTACACGGGTACCTATGCCGCGTTGGGCAATGCGATCGAGAACGGCTTCCGCCTGTACGTGCAGGAGCACGGCGGCAAGCTTGGCGGCCAGGCGATCGAGTTCGTTCGCGTCGATGACGAGAGCGATCCCTCCAAGGCTACCGACAACGTCAACAAGCTGATCAAGCGCGACCAGGTCGACGTGGTCGTGGGAACAGTGCACTCCGGCGTGGCGATGGCGATGGCCAAGGCCGCGAAGGACAGCGGCACGCTGCTGATCGTGCCCAATGCGGGCGCCGACGCGGTCACCGGCCCGATGTGCGCGCCGAACATCTTCCGCACCTCGTTCTCGAACTGGCAGCCCGGGTTCGCGATGGGCGAAGTGGTCGCCAAGCGCGGTCACAAGACCGCGGTGACGATCACCTGGAAGTACGCCGCGGGCGACGAGAGCGTCAACGGCTTCAAGGAGAGCTTCACGAAGGCCGGAGGCAAGGTCATCAAGGACCTCACGCTGCCGTTCCCGAACGTGGAGTTCCAGGCGTTGCTGACCGAGATTGCCTCGCTCAAACCGGACGCCGTCTACACGTTCTTTGCCGGCGGCGGCGCGGTCAAGTTCGTGAAGGACTATGCCGCGGCGGGTCTTGGCAAGACCATCCCCCTCTATGGAGCCGGCTTCCTGACCGACGGCACGCTCGAAGCGCAGGGCGACGCCGCGCAGGGGCTGCTCACGACGCTGCACTACGCCGACGGGCTCGACAATCCGAAGGACAAGGCGTTCCGCCTCGAATACGCCAAGACCTACAAGCTGCAGCCGGACGTCTACGCGGTGCAAGGCTACGATGCCGCCCAGCTTCTCGGCGTCGGCCTGGCGGCGATCAAGGGCGACATGAGCAAGCGCGAGCCGATGTACGCCGCGATGGCCAAGGCGCGTATCGACAGTCCGCGCGGCGCGTTCACGCTGTCGAAGTCGCACAATCCGGTGCAGGATATCTATCTGCGCAAGGTCGAAGGCAAGGTGAACCAGGTGCAGGGCGTGGCCGTCAAGGCGCTCGCCGACCCGGGTCGCGGTTGCCGCATGTGAGTCGACGCTGCCCCCGCCTTCGGACGGGGGCGGCGCGCGCCCATGGGTGCGGCCGCGCGCCGCGGGCCTAGCGCATGGATCCAGTCGTCTTTCTCGTTCAGTGCCTGAATGCCGTCCAGTACGGCCTGTTGCTGTTCCTGGTCGCCAGCGGCCTCACGCTGATCTTCGGGATCATGGGCGTGATCAACCTGGCGCATGGCAGTTTCTACATGATCGGCGCGTACATGGCGTTCGCGCTTGCGCCGCTGGTGGAGCAGGCGATCGGCGGGGGGTTCTTCGCAACGCTCGCGGTGGCGATCGCGGCCTCCGTGGTGTTTGGCTACATCCTCGAGTGGTGCTTCTTCAGCTATCTGTACGAGCGCGAGCACCTGCAGCAGGTGCTGATGACGTACGC
>CALMSQ010000485.1:0-9232 GCA_937872345.1 uncultured Burkholderiales bacterium
CGCTGCGTGCGCAGGCCCGCGTCGCGGGCGACGATCGCCGACATGTAGTCGTCGGTGTGCAGGCTGCCCTTCATCAGCGCCTGCACGGCGCGATCGCGCGCCAGCAGGGCGGCGCGATGCGCGGCCTCGCGGGGGTCGTCGCGGGTGTCGACGATCTCGAAGCGATCGGCCTTCAGGCCGTGGCGATGCATCAGTGCGTTCATCGCCGCCTGCGGCCCGACCAGTACCGGCTCGATGTAGCCGGCGTCGGCCGCTTCGTAGGCGGCACCCAGCGAGGCCTGCGACAGCGGGTAGACCACCGCGGTGCGGGCGGGTTTGAGACTGGCCGCGCGCTCGCGCAGCGGGTCGAACAGCGAGTTCATGCTCGGGTTCCGGTCTGGTTGCCTGCGGCAATCATGCCGCAAGACTGGCGCCGAGCGCCGTGGCGGTTTCGCGCATCACGGGCAGCAGCCCGATTGCGCGCTTGAGCGAGAGCCGCCCCATCGGCGCGTGCACGGCGAGCGCGGCGACCGGCTGGCCGTCGCGCCCGGGCACCGGGACGGCGATCGCGATCAGCCCGAGCAGGAACTCCTCGCGATCGAGGCTGTAGCCCTGCCGGACGATCGCGCGCATCTCCTTCTCGATCGCCTCGGGGGCCACCAGCGTGTTCGGGGTCGCGGCCCACAGCGGGCGCGCGGCCAGCAGCCGCGCACGCTGCGCCTTCGGCATGTGCGCGAGGAACAGCTTGCCGCTGGCGGTGCAGTGCAGCGGCACCCGGGAGCCGGGCTCGAGGTGCAGCCGCAATGGCCACGCCGACTCGACCCGATCGACGTAGAGGACCTCGGCGCCGGCGAGCATCGTCAGGTTGCAGGTCTCGCCGACGCGGTCGACGAGAGCGCGCAGGATGGCGCGGCGCTCGGCGTTGGCCGCGTCGTGATGCAGCGCGGCCAGTGCGAACTTCAGCGCGGCCGGGCCGAGGCTCAGGTTGCGCTCGCTGCCGCTGCGCAGGACCCATCCGGCCTGTTCGAGATGGGCGCACAGCCGGTGCACCGACGGCTTCGGCCAGCCCAGCTGCTGCGTCACCCGGTGCAGCGACACGCCTTCCGGGTGCTGCGCCAGCTCCGACAGCAGCGCCAGCGCGCGAAGGGTGACCGAGCCGGCCTGCCGCCCGTCCTCATCGGCCTGCAGCGGCCCGGAGCGCGGCGGCGCCGCGCGCGGCGCGGCGGGCTTTCGCGCGGCGACTTTCGCTACCGCAGCACGCCGGGCAGCCACAGCGCGATGGACGGAAAGAACAGCACGAGCAGCAGGCCGATGACCTGCAGCACCATGAACTGCATCATTCCCGCGTAGATGTCGCTCAGCTCCCACTGGGGTACCACGCCCTTCAGGAAGTAGGCCGACAACGCCACCGGCGGCGACATCCACGCGGTCTGCAGGCACACTGCGACCAGCGTGCAGAACCAGACCAGGTCGATGCCGAGCTTGTTGACGATCGGCAGGAAGATCGGCACGACCACCAGCACGATCGGCACCCATTCGAGCGGCCAGCCGAGCACGAAGATCAGTGCCAGCATCATCAGCAGCATGACGGTCGGGCTGAACTCGAGACCGAGCAGCAGGTTGGCAATCCAGTCGGCGCTGCCCAGCCGCGAGAAGATCGAGCCGAAGTAGTTCGACGCGGCGACCAGCAGCAGGATCATGCACGACACCTCGACGGTCGACATCATCGAGCGCCGGAACCCGGCCCAGCTCATCTTCCTGTAGGCGAGGGTGAGCAGCAAGGTCGCGAACGCGCCGACCGCCCCGGCGTCGGTAGGCGTTGCGATGCCCGCGAGGATCACGCCGAGCGTCGCCAGGATGACCAGCACCACCGGCACTGCGCCGATGGTCAGCTCGCGCAGCACCTCGGGCATCGGCCGACGCTCGGACATCGGCAGCGCCGGGCCGAGCTTCGGGTTCCAGTAGCTTCGCGCGAGCGTGTAGACGATGTAGAGCCCCGACAGCAGCAGGCCGGGGAACACCGCAGCGGCGAACAGGTCGGTCGCCGGAACGCCGACCACCGGCCCCATCACGATCAGCATCACCGACGGCGGGATCAGGATGCCCAGCGTGCCGCCGGCGGTGATCGCGCCCGCGCTCATCCGCACGTCGTAGCCGCTCTTCATCATCGCCGGCGCCGCCATCACGCCGAGCAGCGTGACCGACGAGCCGACGATGCCGGTGGCCGCGGCGAAGATCGTCGCCGTGATGATCACCGCGAGGTAGAGCGAGCCGTTGACGCCCGCGAGCAACAGCTGCACGCCGCGAAAGAGCCGCTGGATCAGCCCCGACTCCTCGAGCAGGTAGCCCATGAACAGGAAGAACGGCACCGACGCGAGCGTCGGGTCGCGCATCACCGAGAACACCTGCAGCGTCATCAGGTGGATGGCGACGTCGCCGAGCGCGAACTGCCCGACGCCCAGCGCGATCGCGACCAGCGTGAACGCGATCGGGAAGCCGATGAAGATCGCGACGAAGAGGATTCCGAGGGCGACGAGCCCGATGATCTCGGGGCTCACAGCCAGACGCCCCGGCGCGCGGCGACGACGCTCTTGATGAACTCGGAGACGCCCTGCAGCAGCATCAGCGCGGTGGCGAGCGGAATCGACAGCTTGAACGGCCAGACGATCGGCATCCAGGGGCTGGTCACCATGCGCTCCTCGCGTACCCAGGAGGCCCAGAAGAAGTCCCAGCCGACGACCACGAAGGCGATCATCGCCGGGAAGAAGAAGATCAGGTAGCAGGTGGCGTCGACCGTGCCCTGCGTGCGCACCGACCAGTCGGCGTAGAAGCTGTCGGTGCGGATGTGGCCCTTGCGCATCAGCGTGAACGCCGAGCCGAGCATGAAGAAGCTGCCGTACAGCATGTAGGTCATGTCGTACGCCCAGGTGGTCGGCGCGTTGAACAGGTAGCGAGCCCCGACCTCGTAGACGAGGCTCGCGACCATCGGGATCAGCAACCAGGACACCGCGCGCCCCGACCAGAGCGCGACGGCGTCGATGGCGGCGACGAGGCGGGCGACCCGCCCCGTGCCGGCGGGCGCTTCGCTCATTTCTTCTCTTGCAGCGCGGCGTTGCCCATGTTGGTGTAGAGCGCGTTGATCTTCGTCCAGTACGGAACGACCGTCTTCGCGAAGTTGCGCTGCGAGTCGAGCACTTCCTTGAAGAACGCGTCCTTCGCGGCGTGCCGGTCGAGCACCGTGTTGGTCGCCTTGATGAACGCCGGGAAGAAGTCGGCCGGCGTGTCGTGCACGACCACCTGCGAATCCTTCTTCAGCTTCTCCAGCGCGAACGCGTTGCGCGCGACGTTGAACACGTAGGTCTCGGCGATCGTCGCCATGGCCGCGGTGCGCAGGATCTCCTTCGTCTCGGGCGACTGCTTGTCGAACCAGGGCTTGTTGAAGATCACCTCGCCGACGTCGGTCGACTGGTGCAGGCCCTGCAGGTAGTAGTGCTTCCAGACCCGGTGCAGGCCGAGGTTCACGTCGTCGGCCGGGCCGATCCACTCGGCCGCGTCGATCACGCCGCGCTGCGCCGCCGGGACGATCTCGCCGCCAGGCATCGCGACCGCCGAGACGCCCATCTCCTTGAAGATCTCGCCGGTGATGCCGGGGGGCGCGCGGTACTTCATCTTCTTGAAGTCCTCGACGCTGTTGATCGGCTGCTTGAACCAGCCCAGCGGATCAGGGCCCATCGGCTGCAGCATGAAGCCGACGACCTTGACCTTGAGGATCTCGTTGTAGAGCTTGTCGTAGAGCGCCTGGCCGCCGCCTTCGGCCATCCAGGCCATGTGCGAGAGCTGGTCGAGGCCCGCGCCGGCGCCGGCCATCGGGTTCGCGAACAGGCCGGCGGCCGCGTGCTTGCCCGACCAGTAGTGCGTCCAGGCGAAGCCGCCCTCGACGATGCCCTTGTCGACCGCGTCGAGGATCTCGAACGCGGGAACGACCGCGCCGTCGGGGAGGATGTCGATCTTGAGCTTGCCGCCGGTCATCTTGTCGACGCGGTCGGCATAGCGCTTCATCAGTTCGAAGTAGATGCTCGCCGTCGGGACCGCGGTCTGGACGCGGATTTTCTGCTGCGCGGATGCGCCAGAAGCGATTCCGAGTCCTGCGACGGCCAGTACCGCCGCGGTGAGCTTGCGAAGCCAGGGTTTCATGTCTCCTCCACGCTGTTTCGATTCGGTGGTCAGGTACACCCGGTCGCCGACGCTGCCGCGCGAAGACGCCCGAAGCACAGCGGAACCTATCACCGGCTCCATCGGGCCGACAACGCCCCCGTCCGTTCCAGCGTTCCGGAAAACGATGATTTGCGTTCCGCCGGATTGAATCGTTGCCCTGGTTCCGATTCAATTCCCGTCACGGTGCGCGCCGGGCGACGGCGCGCGCGCAACGGCACGGGCGCGGCAATGGACGAGTACGACTACATCGTGGTGGGAGCGGGATCGGCGGGCTGCGTGATGGCCGCGCGGCTGAGCGAGGACGGGCGCCATCGCGTGCTGCTGCTCGAGGCAGGGCCCGAGGACCGCTACCCGTGGATCCACGTGCCGATCGGCTACGCGAAGACGATGTTCAACCCGGCGCTGAACTGGATGTTCCGCACCGACCCCGACCCGGGGATGAACCGGCGCCAGGTCTACTGGCCGCGCGGCAAGACGCTGGGCGGATCGAGCGCGATCAACGGGCTGATCTTCATCCGCGGCCAGGCGCAGGACTACGACGACTGGGCCGCGCAGGGCAACGCGCAGTGGTCGTACGAGCAGGTCTTGCCGTGGTTTCGCCGGCTCGAGCACAACACGCTCGGCGCAGACGCCTGGCGCGGCACCGGCGGGCCGCTGTGGTCTTCGCACATCCGCGTGCGCCACCCGCTGATCGACGCGGTGATCGACGCATGCGAGGAGATCGGCATCCCGCGCAACGCCGACTTCAACGGCGAGCGCCAGGAGGGGGCCGGTTACTACCAGCTGACCACCAGAAAGGGGCTGCGTTGCAGCACGGCGGTGGCCTACCTGCGCCCGGCGCGCAAACGAGCGAACCTGCGGGTGATCACCCGCGCGCAGGCGACGCGCATCGTGTTCGAGGGGCGCCGGGCGGTGGGCGTCGAGTACCGCGTCGGCGCGCGCGCCGACCTGCGCGAGGCGGGCACCGCAAAGGCCTCGGGGGTCACCGTCGAGGCCGGGCCGGCGCTGCAGGTGCGCGCTCGGCGCGAAGTGATCCTCTGTGCGGGAGCGCTGCAGTCACCGCAGCTGCTGCAGCTCTCGGGCGTCGGTCCCGCCGCGCTGCTGCAGTCGTTCGGCATCCCGGTCGTGCACGAGCTGCCGGGGGTAGGCGAGAACCTGCAGGACCACCTGCAGGCGCGGGTGATGTTCCGCTGCAGCAAGCCGATCACCACCAACGACCAGCTCGCGTCGTGGTGGGGCAAGCTGCGCATCGGCATGGAGTACGTCTTCATGCGCGGCGGGCCGATGGCGATCGGCATCAACCAGGGCGGCATCTTCGCCCGCACGCGCCCCGGAATCGACCGCCCAGACGTGCAGTTCCACGTCGCGACGCTGTCGTCGGACATGGCCGGCTCGCCGGTACATGCGCATTCGGGCTTCACGATGTCGGTGTGCCAGCTGCGCCCCGAGTCGCGCGGGCACGTGCGCATCCGCTCGACCGACCCGCTCGAGCCGCCGTCGATGCAGCCGTACTACCTGTCCACCGAAGCCGACCGCCGCACGGTCGTCGACGGCGTGAAGCTCGCGCGACGGATCGCGGCAACGCGCGCGCTCGCGCCGTTCGTCGTCGACGAATACGCGCCCGGCGCGCGGGCGGCGAGCGACGCCGACCTGCTCGAGTTCGTGCGCAACCACGCCGGGACCATCTTCCATCCGAGCGGCACCTGCCGGATGGGCGACGACGCGATGGCCGTCGTCGACCAGCAGCTGCGGGTGCGCGGCGTGGGCGGGCTGCGGGTGGTCGACTGCTCGATCATGCCGACGCTGGTGTCGGGCAACACCAACGTTCCGGTGGTGATGATCGCCGAGCGCGCGGCGGCGTTCGCGCTCGCCGACGCTCGCTAAGGCCTAGCGGAACACGACCGTCTTGCTGCCGTTCAGCAGGATCCGGTGCTCGGCGTGCCACTTGACGGCGCGCGCGAGCACCACGTTCTCGACGTCGCGGCCGATGCCGGTCAGCGTGGCCACGTCCATCGAGTGGTCGACCCGCTCGACGTCCTGCTCGATGATCGGGCCTTCGTCCAGGTCGGCCGTCACGTAGTGCGCAGTGGCGCCGATCAGCTTGACGCCGCGCTCGTGCGCCTGCCCGTACGGCTTGGCGCCCTTGAAGCTCGGCAGGAACGAGTGGTGGATGTTGATCGCGCGGCCCTCGAGCTTGCGGCATAGCTCGTCCGACAGCACCTGCATGTAGCGCGCCAGCACGACCAGCTCGGCGCCTTCGGCGGCCACGATCTCCATCAGCCGCGCTTCGGCCCGCGCCTTGGTGGCGGCGGTGACCGGAACGTGGTGGAACGGTACGTTGTACGAGGCGGCGAGCTGGTAGAAGTCGCGATGGTTCGAGACGACCGCCCGGATGTCGATCGGCAGCAGCCCGGATCGGTGCCGGAACAGCAGGTCGTTCAGGCAATGCCCGAGCTTCGAGACGAGGATCACCGTCGGTGCGGGCCGGGCCGCGTCGAAGAAGGCCCAGCGCATGCGGAAGGTCTCGCCGACCGGCGCGAACGCGCGCTGCAACGACTCGATCGAGGCGTCCGCGGCGGCCGACTCGAAGTGCACCCGCATGAAGAAGAGCCCCGTGTCGCGGTCGTCGTACTGCGCCGCCTCGAGGATGTTGCCGCCGTGCTCGAGCAGGAAGCCCGACACCGCGTGGACGATGCCCGGACGATCCGGGCACGAGAGCGTGAGGATGAAGCCGTCTGTCATGGGAGATCCGATGCGCGTCGCGCCCGGCTGGGTGCAGGGCGCAAGTATATCGGTGGCGGCGCGGCGCGCGCGGCCCCCCCCGTGCAGGTTCAGGCGGCGCGTGCCGGCCAGCGCAACAGCGGTCCGATCGCGTCGAGCGTGTTCTTCAGGATCAGGCCGTATTCGGTGTCGCCTTCCATCACCAGCGCGCGCTCGAAGAACAGCCGGTCGGCGTCTTCCTCGCCGCGCAGCAGCCGCAGGTAGCTCGCGGCGTCCGCGGCGACCCGCAGCGCCACGTCGCCGCCGTCGGGCACCGCGTGAAAGCCCGATCCGGTGAGCATGAGGCGGCAGCGGATGCCGAGATCGCAGACCTCGATTTCGACGACGCGGTCGGCCAGTTGCTGCTCGACGTCGGCCGTGAGGTGCGGGCGCAGCAGGCGGTCGAGCGCGAGCGCGAGCACGAACGACGGGGGACGGATCGGCAGCCGCGCGACGAAGCTGCGCAGCGCGGCGGGGACGGGCAGGGCGGTCTGGCGGGCGGGCGTCATGGCGTGTTCCTCAGCTCCAGCTGCGTTCGAGTCCGGGGCGGCGATGCGCGAATCCGTCGACGAGCCCGCCGGGCAAGCTCATCGCGGCGAGCGACGCGCGCGCCTCGGCGGCATCGGCGCCGCCGTTCAGGACCTGGTCGAAGGTGGACAGCACTTCGCCGAAGCGCTGCGCCACCGGCGACAACCGTACCCGGCGTGCGCCGGCGGCGCGGATCGCCGCCGCATCGCCGATCAGGCACTGTTGCGCGGCCGACTGCGTCTGGATGCCGTTCAGCGTCAGGAAGGGCGCGCCCTCGCCGGTTGACAGCAGCAGGCCGTCCGGATGCTCCAGGCAGCGAAAGCCGCACTCGTCCTTGTTCAGGTGGTAGTGGCGGGCGGTGAAGCAGCGCGCCGAGAACGCGAGCGGCAGCCGCCCGAAGGCGAACACTTCGGTGGCGATCGGCGTGTCGGCGCACGGCCCGCCGGCGACCGGTGCGTCCGGCGGATTGACCAGCCCGATCGCCTCGAGGCTCAGCTCGACCGGGGCCACCCAGCGGATCGCGCCGAGCGACGCGTGCTCCTCGAGTGCCGGCCGGCTGTAGACGTTCACGTGCGGACCGAGCACGAACGGCCGGCCAGCCAGCGCGCGCAGCGCCGACGCGTCGCCGGCCTCGACCAGGAATTCGTCCTGCGAGGCCAGCCGGCGCAGGTCGCGCAGGTCGGACTCGGATTCGAGCAGCGCCTGGCTGGCGAGCACCACTTCCTTGCCGCAGCCGGCCAGCTCGCGCGCCAGCGCGAGCCAGTCGTCGTGCTTCATCTCGTGGCGCCGCGAGCAGACGACTTCGCCGAGCACGACCGTGTCGGCCGGCGAGTCGGCAACCTCGCCGTAGAAGTCGATCAGCGTCTTGCGCGGCCAGTAGTAGAGCACCGGGCCGACGGTGAGCTGGATGCGGGCGTTCATGTGTGGGAGCCTCCTGTCAGCGCCACGGCCGGTTGTAGGCGCCCAGCGTGTGCTGCTGGCCTTCGGACCAGCGCCCGAGCGCGGCGACCCATTGCGGCTGCACCGCGAAGCGCGCGGGCTGCGCCGCGCAGTGGTCGATCGCCGCGCGCCAGACGCGCGTGACCTGCTCGACGTAGGCCGGGCTGCGCTGTCGCCCTTCGATCTTGATCGCCGACACGCCGAACTCCATCAGCTGCGGCAGCACCGCCAGCGTGTTCAGGCTGGTCGGCTCCTCGAGCGCGTAATCGCGAACGCCTTCGACGTCGAACCTGCCCTTGCACAGCGTCGGATAGCCGCGCGGCTCGTCGGGTGCGTAGCGGTCGATCAGCACCTCGTTCAGGCGTGCGCGCACGCCGTCGGCGGCGTCCTCCCAGCGCACGGCCGACGGCGGCGAGCAGACGCCCGCCGTGTTCGGCGACTGTCCGGTCGCGTACGACGACAGCGCGCAGCGCCCCTCGACCATCACGCACAGGCTGCCGAAGCCGAACACCTCGATCTCGGCCGACGTGTGGCGGCAGACGTGGCCGACCTGCGACAGCGTCAGCACGCGCGGCAGCACCGCACGCTGGATGCCGTAGCGCTCGCGATAGAACTCGATCGCCTCGTAAGTCGTGGCCGAGGCCTGCACCGACAGGTGCAGGCGCAGCCGCGGCTGGTGGTCGCGCGCGTAGGCGAGCACCGCGGTGTCGGCGCAGATCAGCGCGTCGGCGCCGAGCTCGGCGGCGACGTCGACCGCGCGCCACCAGCGGGCGGGCTCGCGCGCGTCGGCGAACGTGTTCAGCGCCATCAG
>CALMSQ010000486.1:0-9252 GCA_937872345.1 uncultured Burkholderiales bacterium
GCACTGGGTGTCGATGCCAGCGTCCGGATCGACCAGATCCTGCACCCCAGCCCGGCCAGCCCGGCGGCCAATCGCGGCTGGGCGCCGCAGGTCGATGCCCAGCTCGCGCGGCTCGGCGTGTTCGCGAATTGACGTTTACGTAAACTGTGGTCGATCATGCGCGGATGCCGACCTACACCATCAGCGAGCTGGCGCGCGAATTCGACGTCACCCCGCGCACGATCCGCTTCTACGAGGACCAGGGGCTGCTCGCGCCGAAGCGTGCGGGGGCCGGCGGGCGCCAGCGCGTCTACTCGCAGCGCGACCGCACGCGGCTGAAGCTCACGCTGCGCGGCAAGCGGCTCGGGCTGTCGCTCTCCGAGGTCCGCAGCCTGGTCGACATGTACGAGTCCCCCGCGGACACCGTGCCCCAGTTGACCCGCTTCCTGGCGGTGCTCGCGAGGCACCGCGAGACGCTCGCACAGCAGCTGGCCGACCTCCAGGAGACGCTGGCCGAGATCGAGGCCCACGAGGCGCGGGCCCGGACGATGCTCGAGGCGCGCCGCTCCGGTTGATTGACGTTGACGTTAACGTAAACTAGCGTCTGCCCTGCCTCGATCCCGCCGCCCCCCGGAGTCGCCCATGCCATCGTCCGCCCCCGCCCTGCCGACCGAGCCGGGCTTCGAGCAGCGCGTGCGCGACAGCTTCGGGCGCCAGCCCGCGATGAAGCTGATCGGCGCGCAGCTCGTGCGCGTCGTTCCCGGCGAGGTCGAGGTCGTGCTTCCGTACCGGCGCGAGATCACCCAGCAGCACGGCTTCGTCCACGCCGGGATGATCGGCGCGGCGCTCGACTCCGCCTGCGGCTACGCGGCGCTGACCGTGATGCCGGCGGGTACCGGTATCCTCACGGTCGAATACAAGCTGAACTGCCTGGCGCCCGGCGTGGGCGAGCGCATCCGCCTGGTCGGGCGCGTGCGCAAGCCGGGCCGGACGATCCTGCTCGTGGAGGGCGAGGCGCTTGCGGTCGCCGCCGACGGGGCCGAAAGACTGGTCGCGACGATGACCGCCACCGAGATGACGATCCGCGGGCGCGACGGCGTCCTCGATTGAGCAGCAACGCAACGAAAGACTCACGCAGGAGAGCCTCGCGATGGTGACGATCCCCGGCCTTCAGTTCGACCTCGGCGACGACGTGGCGATGCTGCGCGACTCGCTGCAGCAGTTCGCCGCGAAGGAGATCGCGCCGCGTGCCAACGAGATCGACCGCAGCGACCAGTTCCCGATGGACCTGTGGCGCAAGTTCGGCGACCTCGGCGTGCTCGGCATGACCGTCTCCGAAGAGTACGGCGGCACGAACATGGGCTACCTGGCGCACGTCGTCGCGATGGAGGAGATCTCGCGCGGTTCGGCGTCGGTCGGCCTTTCGTACGGCGCGCACTCGAACCTGTGCGTGAACCAGATCCACCGCAACGGCAACGACGAACAGAAGCGCAAGTACCTGCCGAAGCTGGTGTCGGGCGAGTGGGTCGGCGCGCTGGCGATGTCGGAACCGAATGCCGGCTCCGACGTCGTCTCGATGAAGCTGCGCGCCGAGTTCCGCGGCGACCGATGGATACTGAACGGCACCAAGATGTGGATCACCAACGGCCCCGACGCCGACGTGCTGGTCGTCTACGCGAAGAACGACGTCGAGGCCGGTCCCCGCGGCATGACCGCGTTCCTGATCGAGAAGGGCTTCAAGGGGTTCTCGATCGCGCAGAAGCTCGACAAGCTCGGCATGCGCGGCAGCCACACCGGCGAGCTGGTGTTCCAGGACTGCGAAGTGCCCGCGGAGAACGTGCTGGGCGGCCTCGGCCGAGGCGTCAACGTGCTGATGAGCGGCCTGGACTTCGAGCGCGCAGTGCTCTCCGGCGGGCCGCTGGGCATCATGGCCGCCTGCATGGACGTCGTGATCCCCTACGTGCACGAGCGCAAGCAGTTCGGCCAGCCGATCGGCGAGTTCCAGCTGATGCAGGGCAAGCTCGCCGACATGTACTCGACGATGATGGCCACGCGCGCCTACGTCTACGAGGTCGGGCGGCAGTGCGACCGCTCGCGCGCCGGGCTGGTCGACGTGCGCAGCCTGCGCAAGGACGCGGCCGGCGCGATCCTGTTCTCGGCCGAGAAGGCCACCTGGATGGCCGGCGAGGCGATCCAGTGCCTGGGCGGCAACGGCTACATCAACGACTCGCCGACCGGGCGGTTGTGGCGCGATGCGAAGCTCTACGAGATCGGGGCCGGCACGTCGGAGATCCGCCGGATGCTGATCGGCCGCGAGCTGTTCGCCGAGACGAAGTAGCCGCCGCCCGCGCACGCCCATGCCGCAGAGCCGATCGAGCCCCGCCGAGGACCCGCGCGCCGACCGCAGCGCGCCCGACCGCAGCGCCGACCGCCCCGCCGCGGTCGCGCAGGCAATCCTCGCCGGCTTCGACCGCCACTTCGGGCTGACGCGCTACATCGCGCAGCAGGCCAAGGCGCGCTACGAGCGCGGCGACTGGCACGGCATCCGCCGGCTGGCGCGCGACCGCATCGCGTTCTACGACCAGCGCGTGCACGAAGCGGTCGAGCGGCTGGAGTCGGAGTTCGCGCTCGGCCAGCGCGGCCAGCGGATGGCCGACGACTGGCTGTGGCCGCGCGTCAAGCGCAACTACGTGGCGCTGCTGGCCGACCACCGCCAGCCGGAGCTCGCCGAGACCTTCTTCAACTCGGTGTGCTGCAACATCCTGCACCGCAGTTACTTCCACAACGGCTTCATCTTCGTGCGCCCCGGGGTCTCGACCGAGTACCTCGACGCCGACCGGCCGAGCTGGCGCGTCTACTATCCGCTCACCGTCGGCTGGCGGCCGGCGCTGCGGCAGATGATCATCGACTTCGGGCTGGCCTGCCCGTTCGTCGACATCGAGCGCGACCTGTCGCTGGTGCAGGCCGCAGCGCGAGAGCACTTCCCGCCGGGATTCGTCTACGCGGCCGACTGCCAGCTTCAGGTGCTGCGCACGCTGTTCTTCCGCAACAAGGGCGCCTACCTGATCGGCCGCTTCGTCAACGACGGCGAACTGCTGCCGTTCGCGGTGCCGATCCTGCGCGACTCGCAAGGGCGCCTGTACCTCGACACGGTGCTGTTCGGCAGCGAGCGGATCGAGGCGCTGTTCAACTTCGCGCGCGCCTACTTCATGGTCGACATGGACGTCCCGTCGGCCTACGTGCGGTTCCTGAAGACGCTGATGCCCACCAAGCCGGAATCCGAGCTGTACACGATGCTCGGCTTCCACAAGCAGGGCAAGACGCTCTTCTACCGCGACCTGCTGCAGCACCTGAAGTACTCGCACGACCACTTCATCGTGGCCCCGGGCATCAAGGGGCTGGTGATGCTGGTGTTCACGCTGCCGTCGTTCCCGTACGTGTTCAAGCTCATCAAGGACAAGCGCGGCAAGGAGATCTCGCGCGAGTTCATCCAGTCGCAGTACCAGCTGGTCAAGTTCCACGATCGCGCGGGACGAATGGCCGACACCTGGGAGTACTCCGGCGTGCCGTTCCCGAAGGACCGCGTCGACCCGGGCCTGCTCGCCGAGCTGAAGGAGTTCGCGCCGTCGCAGATCGAGGAGGAAGGCGACTCGATCGTCATCCGCCACCTGTACATCGAGCGCCGGATGGTGCCGCTGAACATCTACCTCGAGCAGGCCGACGACGCCGACCGCGAGCACGCGATCATCGAGTACGGCGACGCGATCAAGCAGATGGTCGCCGCGAACATGTTCCCCGGCGACATGCTGTGGAAGAACTTCGGCATGACGCGCCAGGGGCGGGTCGTGTTCTACGACTACGACGAAGTCGCCTACATCACCGACTGCAACTTCCGGCGCATTCCGCCGCCGCGCACGCCCGAAGACGAGATGTCCGCCGAGCCGTGGTATTCCGTCGGCCCGCACGACGTGTTCCCCGAGGAGTTCGGCACCTTCCTGCTCGGCAATCCGCGCGTGCGCGAGCTGTTCATGAAGCACCACGCCGACCTGCTCGACGCCGGCTATTGGCAGGAACGTCAGCGCCGGATCCGCGAGGGCGTGCTCGACGACGTGTTCCCGTATCCCGAAACACTGCGCTTCCGGAACCGGCTGCCGGCGCAGCCGTCGGCGCAGGCCGCATGATTGCCCCTCGTCATCGACAAGCCGGGGCGGATATCGCATCCTTGCATTGCCAGCTTTCCCGATCATTCCGCAGGAGGATTCCATGAGCGACCCCGTCGTCATCGTTTCAGCAGCCCGCACGCCGATCGGCGCCATGATGGGCGAGCTCTCCGGCCTCGCCGGCCAGCAACTCGGCTCGATCGCGATCCGCGCCGCGGTCGAGCGCGCCGGCCTGAAGCCCGAGCAGGTGCAGGAAGTCATCATGGGTTGCGTGCTGCCTGCCGGCCAGGGCCAGGCCCCGGCGCGCCAGGCGACGCTCGGCGCGGGCTTGCCGCGCTCCACCGGCGCCACCACGATCAACAAGGTCTGCGGCTCGGGCATGAAGGCCGCGATGTTCGCGCACGACCTGCTGGTCGCGGGCAGCCAGGACATCGTCGTCGCCGGCGGCATGGAGAGCATGAGCAACGCGCCGTACCTGATGCTCAAGGGCCGCGGCGGCTACCGCTACGGCCACGCGACCGTCTACGACCACATGGCGCTCGACGGCCTCGAGGACGCGTACGAGAAGACCCCGAACGGCGGCGGCAAGTCGATGGGCCAGTTCGCCGAGGATTGCGCCGCCAAGTACACGTTCACCCGCGAGCAGCAGGACGCCTACGCGATCGAGTCGACGCGCCGCGCGCTGGCCGCGAACAACGACGGCAGCTTCAAGTGGGAGATCGCGCCGGTCACCGTGGCAGGTCGCAAGGGCGACGTGGTGATCGACAAGGACGAGTCGCCGTTCAAGGCCAACGTCGAGAAGATCCCGGCGCTCAAGCCGGCGTTCCGAAAGGACGGCACGGTCACTGCGGCCACCTCGTCGTCGATCTCCGACGGCGCGGCCGCGCTGGTACTGATGCGCGCCTCGACCGCCCAGCGCCTGGGCTGCAAGCCGCTGGCGCGACTCGTCGGCCACGCGACGCACTCGCAGGAGCCGCAGTGGTTCACCACGGCCCCGGTCGGCGCAATCGCCAAGCTCTACGAGAAGACGGGCTGGAACACCAAGGGCGTCGACCTGTTCGAGATCAACGAGGCGTTCGCGGTGGTCGCGATGGCGGCCATGAAGGAGCACGGGCTGTCGCACGACCGGGTCAACGTCCACGGAGGGGCGGTCGCGCTCGGCCACCCGATCGGCGCCTCCGGGGCGCGGCTGATCGTCACGCTGATCGGCGCGCTGCGCAAGAGCGGCGGCAAGAAGGGCATTGCGTCGCTGTGCATCGGCGGCGGCGAGGCGACGGCCGTCGCGATCGAGCTGCTCTGACGATGCCGACCGCGCTGGTCCTCGGGGCTTCGCGCGGCCTCGGCCTGGAGTTCGCGAGGCAGTACCTGGCCGATGGGTGGACGGTCTACGCCACCCATCGCTCGGAACCCGATCGCGTCCGGTTGCGCGACCTCGGCGCGCACACGCTCAGGCTCGACGTGCTCGACGCCGACGACCTCGCCGGGCTCGCGTGGCAGCTCGAGAGCGAGCGGCTCGACGTGGTGGTGATCAACGCCGGCGTCTACGGGCCGCGCAGCAGCAACCTGCAGCAGCCGCCCGCCACCGAGGACTTCGACCTGGTGATGCACACCAACGTCCTGGCGGCGATGCGCCTCGTGCCGCGGCTCGCGCCGATGCTCGGGCCGGCTCGCGGCACGCTGGCATTCGTCTCGAGCCGGATGGGGTCGATCTCGGCGGCCGGCGCGAGCCACGGCATGCTCTACCGCGTCTCGAAGGCCGCCGAGAACATGGTGGCGAAGCTCGCGCACGTCGAGCTCAGCCCGCTCGGCGTGCGGGTGCTGGCCCTGCACCCCGGCTGGGTCCGCACCGACATGGGCGGACCGAACGCCGAGGTCGACGTCCCGGCCAGCATCGTCGGCATGCGGCGCGTGATCGCCGATGCCACGGCGTATCCGGCCGGCGGGTTCTACGACTACCGCGGCCAGGCGCTGGCCTGGTGAACCGATGCTGCTGACCGAAGATCAGGCGATGACGCGCGATGCGGTGCGCGCGTTCGTCCGGAACGAAATCGCACCGCACGCCGCCCGCTGGGACCGCGAATCGCAGTTTCCCGCCGACGCGCTCCGGGGGCTGGCCGCGCTCGGCTGCTACGGCATCGCGGTGCCCGAGCGCTGGGGCGGAGCCGGCCTCGACTATGCGTCGCTCGCGCTCGTGATCGAGGAGATCGCCGCCGGCGACGGCGCGACCTCGACGATCGTCTCGGTCAACAACTGCCCGGTGTGCTCGATCCTGCTGGCCTGGGGCAACGACGCGCAGAAAGACCAGTGGCTGCGGCCGCTGGCGTCCGGCCGGATGCTCGGCGCGTTCTGCCTGACCGAGCCTCAGGTGGGCTCCGAGGCGTCGGGGCTGCGCACGACCGCGGTCCGCGACGGCGCCGACTGGGTGCTCGACGGCGTCAAGCAGTTCATCACCTCGGGCAAGCACGGCGACGTGGCGATCGTGATGGCGGTCACCGACCGCAGCGCCGGCAAGCGCGGCATCTCCGCGTTCCTGGTGCCCACCTCCACGCCGGGCTACGTCGTCGCGAGGCTCGAGGAGAAGACCGGCCAGCACGCTTCCGATACCGCGCAGGTCGTGTTCGAGAACTGCCGCGTACCCGCGGCGAACCTGATCGGCGAGGAGGGCCAGGGCTACCGCATCGCGCTGTCCGGCCTGGAGGGCGGGCGCATCGGCATCGCATCGCAGTCGGTGGGCATGGCGCGCGCGGCGTTCGAGGCGGCGCTCGCCTACGCGAAGGAGCGCGTCGCCTTCGGCCAGCCGATCTTCGAGCACCAGGCGGTCAGCTTCCGGCTCGCCGACATGGCCACCCGCATCGAGGCCGCGCGACAGCTGATCCGGCACGCGGCCGCGCTGAAGGACGCCGGCCGCCCGTGCCTGAAGGAGGCGGCGATGGCCAAGCTGTTCGCGTCCGAGATGGCCGAGCGCGTCTGCTCCGACGCCATCCAGATCCACGGCGGCTACGGCTACGTCGCCGACTACCCGGTCGAGCGGATCTGGCGCGACGTTCGCGTGTGCCAGATCTACGAGGGCACCAGCGACATCCAGCGCATCCTGATCGGGCGCGCGCTGGCTGCCGAAGGCGGCTGACGGGACGCCCGACGATGCTCAGGGGCCTGCGCGTCAGGGAGCGGCTGTATCGCTGGGTGCTCTGGCTGGTCGCGTTGCTGTTCGCGGGCTTCCTGATCGGCCTCGGCGGCCTGCTGATCGGCGACCTGCCGAAGATCGAGCGCGCGCCGTCGCTCGAGCAGTTCGTCGATGCCGGCGCCGCGGCGCCGCTCGACCAGCGCATCGCGTCGCTTCGCAGCGAGGCGACCGCCCTGTCCGACCGCCGCGAGACCGCGAACCTGGCGCTGACCGCGGCGCGCAACGCGTACCGCTCGGCCCGCGAGGGATTCGCCAACTGGGTCGCGACCCGCAGCGCCACCGGCCAGCCGTCGCAGGACGACGAGGTGATGGCGCGCACCCGCGAGCTCGATGCGCTGAAGGCAACCGAGCGCGCGCGCCAGGCCGACGTCGAGGCGATCGACGCGCGCGCGCTGCAGGCCAGGCAGGCGCTCGCCGAAGCGGGCAAGGAGCGTCAGGCGCTCGAGCGCGACGCCGGCGAACGGCTGCGCAAGGCGCAGTTCGCGCAGGAGCTGCGCGTATTCGGGTTCCGCCTCGCGCTGACGCTGCCGCTGCTGGCCGCCGCAGGCTGGCTGTTCGCCCGCCATCGCAACGGCACCTGGTGGCCGTTCGTCTGGGGCTTCGCGATCTTCGCGGCGTTCGCCTTCTTCGTCGAGCTGGTGCCGTACCTGCCCAGCTACGGAGGCTACGTGCGGCACGTGGTCGGCATCGTGCTGACGGTCGTCGCCGGCGTCTACCTGATACGCGCGATGCAGCGCTACCTGGCCGCGAAGCAGGCCGAACAGCAGCTGCCGCAGGGAGACCGTCGCAGCGAGATCCGCTACGAGCAGGCGCTCGAGCAGATGCGCAAGAACGTGTGCCCAGGCTGCGAGCGCAGCGTGAAGCTGGGCGGCGAGGCCGAACCCGACTTCTGCATGCACTGCGGCCTGCAGCTGTTCGGGCGCTGCCCGGCGTGCAACGCGCGCCACAACGCGTTCTTCCAGTTCTGCCCGGCGTGCGGCGTGCGCTCCGAAGCCGCGCCGCCCGGGGCGCCGCACCGACCCGCTGCCTGAGGAGCCCGCCGATGCCCGCGTTCACGCTGTACTGCTTCGCCCAATCGGGAAACGCCTACAAGGCCGCGCTGATGCTGAACCTGTGCGGCGCCGAGTGGGCGCCTCGGTTCGTCGACTTCTTCAACGGCGAGACCCGTACCCCCGCCTACCGGGAGATCAACGTCATGGGCGAGGTGCCGGTGCTCGAGCACGACGGGCGGCGCCTGTCGCAGTCCGGCGTCATCCTCGACTACCTCGCGTCACGGCTCGGGCGCTTCGGCTGGCGCGACGACGACGAGCGGCGCGAGATCCTGCGCTGGATCCTGTTCGACAACCACAAGCTCACCAGCTACGTCGCCACGCTGCGCTTCATGCTGCAGTTCGCGCGCACCGGCGAGACGCCCGTCACCGAATGGCTGCGCGGCCGCGCGAACTCGGCGTTGAAGGTGCTCGACGCGCACCTGTCCGGTCGCCGCTTCGCCGTCGGCGACGCGCCGACGATCGCCGACCTGTCGATGTGCGGCTACCTGTACTGGTTCGACGAGTTCGGCATCGACCAGGGCACGTTCCCGGCGGTCGGGGCGTGGCTGCAGCGCATCCGCGCGCTGCCGGGCTGGGTCCATCCGTACGAGTTGATGCCCGGCCACCCGCTGCCCGGCCGCTGAGCGGCGCGCGTTCACGGTCGCCAGGTCCGGCTCCAGGCCGCGGCGGTGCCGGGCGGCTGCACGTAGCGCAACGCCTCGGTCGTCCATCGATGCGCGGTGCCGCCGCGCGCGCTGCCCGTGAACACGGTGCGCTCGAGCAGTTCGGTCAGGTCGAGCGCCACGCCGAGGTAGACGGTGCGCCGGCGCAGGTCCTCCTGGCTGTAGTCGAAGTCGCTCCTGAAGCCCTTCGCGCCGTATCCCGCCACCAGCTCGAC
>CALMSQ010000487.1:0-5331 GCA_937872345.1 uncultured Burkholderiales bacterium
CCGACGCCCATCGACAGCCCTTCGGGAAAGTTGTGGACCGCAATCGCCAGGACGAACAGCCAGACCCGCGCGAGGCGTCGCGCGCCGGGTCCTTCGGGGCCCTTCTCGAAGTGCTCGTGCGGCAGCAGGCGGTGGATTGCGGCCATCGCCAGCCCGCCCACGGCCATCGCCACGACCATGGCCGCCGCCGCCGTCCTTCGATCGCCGAACAGCCGCTCGGCCAGCGCAAACCCGGGCAGCAGCAACGAGAACACGGTCGCCGCCAGCATCACGCCAGCGGCGAAGGCGAGCATCGCGTTGCTGGTGCGGGGCGACAAGCGGCCGACGACGAGCACCGGCAGCGCCCCGATCGTCGTCGCGATCGTTCCGCCGACGAGGCTGGCCAGAACGGCCAGCGTCAGCGGCGAGGCGTCTCGAAGGAGGGCGAGCGGGTCCACCACGCGATTCTAGTGCGCGGTGGATGCGTCGCGGCCGCCGCCAGCCGCCTGGAGCGGCTCACCGACCCGATGCGCTGCCCGCGCGACCCGAAGACCTTTCCTGTCTGGCGCGCAGCAGCGCCGCCGGGGCGGCGCTTGCAGGCGACTCGTCGACCAGCAGCGAGGTGCGGCGGATCGCAGCGTCGTTGGCCGCGCGACTCGGCGCCGGCATCAGCACCGTTGCGGGCACGTCCTCGGTGCCCGTCGGCAGGCTCGTGGCCACCCACGCGTTGCACTGGTTGCCCGTGACGTCCATCCCGCCGTCGGGCCCGCCCGAGCAGACCTGGGCCGAGGCCGGGCTCGAGAGTGCGAACGCGGCCGCGAGACAGGCGGCCGTGTGGATCAGCGGATCGTCGAAGCGAGGCATGGTTCCCTCCTGCAGTGAGCATCGCCCCGCTAGACCGGCGACTCGCGGCGATCGGGATGGCCGGCGCAGGGTTCGGGGCAGGGACCATCGTAGGAATGCGCGGCGACGGGCAAAATCCCGCCGATGCGGTGCGGCCCCGCCTGCCATACCGCAATTGCGGTAGGCCGCCGCGTACGGCGACGCTGGCGCGCGAGGTAGTCGCGGAGGAATACCTGATCGAACCGGAAGTGCCATACTCGACGCCAAGCGGACGCCACGCTTCGGCGGTCGCGTCGAGGAGGGCACATGAACCGGTCGATCCTCGGTTTCCTCAACCTGCTGCTCGGCGCACTCGTCATTGGCACGACGTTCGGGATCTGGCTCGGCTACGACCCGGCCGACCTTACGGCAGGTGCCTACGTCGAACTGCAGCAGCACGCAATCGGCGCGCTGAACGTGATCCTGCCGGCGCTGGGCGCGCTCACGATCGCGCTCACGATCGCATCGGCGGTGCTCGCGCGAAGCGACCGTCGCAGCTTCGGACTGCTGCTCGGTGCGTGCGCATGTTTCGTGATCGTCGCGCTGTGCACCCGCTTCGCGAACCAGCCGATCAATGCCGTCGTCATGTCCTGGTCGCCCGCGGCGCCGCCGGCCGACTGGGCCGCGCTGCGCGACCGGTGGTGGCACTGGCACGAACTGCGCACGGCCATCGGCGTCGCGGGACTGTCGTTGCTGATCGCCGGTCAGCTGGTCGCGCAGGCGCGCCGCTGAGCGCTCAGCGGCTCGCCGCGAGCAGATCGACCAGCGCCGGAATCGCCGACTGGGCGTGGCCCTCGGCCGCGCGCGCGTAGGTCTGGCGGACCGCTTCGGCGGTCGCGTGCTCGGCGCCCAGTTCGCGGGCCATCGCCGTGTAGTAGCCCATGTCCTTCAGCGCATTGGCGATCGTGAACCGGAATCCCGATTCATCGTGCGCTTCGATGAAAGGGCGCATTCGATCGAGCACCACGCTGTCGCCGCCGCCCTTGGCCAGCACCTCGAGGAACACCTGGCTGTCGACGCCTGCCCGTCGCGCGCAGGCGGCAGCCTCGGCCAGCACCGTCGTGAAGCCCAGCGACACGTAGTTGTGCAAGAGCTTGAGCTTGTGCCCGGCACCCACCGGGCCGGCGTGGACGACGTTCTCCGCGAAGCTTGCCAGCAACGGGCGGCACTCGTCGAACAGCGCCGCGTCGGCGCCGACGATCAGGTTCAGGCGCCCTTCGGCGGCTTCCTTCGGCGTGCGCGTCATCGGCGCGTCCATGAACCGGCCGCCGGCTGCCTCGACGGCTTCGGCGATGCGCTCCGTGGAGGACGGAATCGCGGTCGAGCAGTCGATGACGACGGTCGCTGGACGCAGGCCGGCCAGCACTCCGTCGCCGCGAAACAGCACGTCCTCGACCTCGGGCGAGCCGGTGACGCACAGGATCACCACGTCGGATCGGGATGCCAGGTCCGCGCAGGTCGCGGCCGGTCGGGCGCCCGAAGCAACGAGCTCCGCGGTGGGCTGGTTGCCCGGATGATCGAGGAAGGCCAGCGGGTAGCCGTGCCGCAGAACGTTCGTTGCGATGCCGTGACCCATCAGGCCCACGCCGATCATGCCGATCCGCTGCTTTTCCGCCATGGCCGCCTTCCTTGCTCGCGATGCGCGCACTTTACCGTTCCGGTGCGCCGCGTTCGTGTTGCCGACAGCGTGGAGCGCCGGCACAAACCTGGCTCGATGGCGCGCGCGCTCGCGGAACTCGTCGAGCGGGGGCGAAGGCGGCGGAGCCGGGCGTCGCGGATCGTCGCCATGGGGTCTGGGGAGGACGGTCCGGCCGAGGCGTCCCGGCCCAAGCCGAATGACGCATAATGTATATTATGTCTAGTCAAATCTGTTCCTCCCGAATGCCCGTCCAGCAGCCGCTGACAAGCCCCGCAGGCCGAGTTCGCGCGCGCACCCGCGCGCAGTCCTCCCACACATCCATCCGGACGTTCAAGCCGGCGTGAATGCCGTAGCCGGATCCCGCCACGATCTCGTCCCCGGCCTCGAGACCTTCGCCTGCGCGGATCGCTCCATCGGCGACGATCGATCGCCCGGCGCGAATTCCCCAGCCGGCTTCCAGGTGCCCGCTGCATGCGATCTCCGCGCCTGCCTCGACGCCATGGCCAGCGCGGATTCCGCTGCCGCCCGCGATGCTGCCGCCCACGCGCAGGCGCTTGCCGCAGTCGACGAATTCCCCGACCCGGAGATCTTGCCCGACCAGCACGCTGCCGGCGGCCGCGAGCGCGCCGTCGCACAGCAGGTCCCAGGCGGCACGCAGTTCGCCGCTGCAGCGGATCCTGCCGCCGACGTCGATCCCCCACCCGGCGCGGACGTCGCCGCCGGCTTCGAGCAACTCTCCCGCATGGATCTGCGCGCCGCAGCGCACGTCGTCACCGGCGGCGACGAGCCCGCCGGCACGAAACCCCCCGCCGGCGCGGATCGAACCGCCCGCCCGGATCGTCGTCTCGACCTCGATGTTGCCGCGCACCTCCACGCGGCCAGCGAAGACGATGGCTTCGGCGTCGATCGAATCGAGTTCGAGCACGGTGTCGACCGGGCCGAACTGCGACAGCAGCCAGCACGCGTCCTCGACGCGGCCGGCCTCGACGAGCGCGTCGAGCAGTTCCTGATAGTCGCTACCTGCGCGACGGTTGCGGATGTACCAGCGAAAGCCGTCCGCGCAGGGACGCTTGGCCTTGACGAAACTCTTCGTGATCTCCATGACGATGCAGCCAGAAGAAACGATGCGCTCTGACGCGCAGGTGCTGCGCGCCGCCTGGGCGAGCTGCCGTGCAGGGAGATCAGGTCCGCGCGTGCGCGTCGTGCCTGCCCCGCACGGCCTGCGAGGGCACGGCGGGAGACCTGGAACTCGCGATCGAGGCGGACATTTTGGTCGTTGTGCGTGGAAGGGATCCTCGTGGGAGGCCGACCGTATCACATCGCCCGGGCTTCGCTTGCCCCACCCGCGCGAATCGCCGACAATCGGGCCATGATCCTCGCTCCCAACCAGCCCCTCGACGCACTGCTTCGCTCCCTCGGGATCGCGGCCGTCTGCCTGTGGCTGTCCGAAATGCGTGCACTGATGCCACGCGCGCCGGCCGCACTTTCCTGAGCCCGGCGGGACCTTACCTAGTTTTTCCAGCGCATTCGTCCATCGCCGGGCCCCAAGCCTCGCGCGACTCGCCTGCACGCTCCAACGGCGGCAGGCATTCGGAGGAATGCCATGAAGATCCGATCGATCCTTGCTCTGACCGACCTCTCGGTCGACGCCGACCGTGCCGTGCGCCGCGCCGCCCGACTGGCCGCGGACCACGGCGCCGAGCTCCGGCTGCTGTGCCTTTCGAGTGACGCGCGGGGGCGGACGGGGGATCCGCTGCCGCGCCTGCAGCGGCGCGCGCGGCGGTTAGCCAGGCAGCACGGTTTCACCGTCGACGTCGTGGCCGGCGTGGCGGAGTCGGTCGACGACGTGGCCCGCCATCGCGAGCGCGCCGACCTGATCGTGCTGCACGACGGCCGACGCTCGTTGCCGTGGCCACTTCGTTGGCGCCGGCTCACCGAGCGGCTCGCGGACCGCACCGGGCTGCCGGTGCTCGCGGTCGGGCCGTCGTCGCCGCTGCCGTACGCGCGGGTGACCGTAGGGCTCGACTTGCGCTCGCGGTCGGCAGTCCTGCTCGAGCACGCGTGCCGGTTCCGAGTCGGGGCGCGGATCGAGGCCCTGCACGTGCTCGGGACGCTGCGCGCCCTGGGCGTGCGCTTCCTGATGTCGGCGCCGCACGTCCGCAGCGCGCGCCTGCGCGAGGCGCGCCGGCAGGCGCTGCGCGCGCTGCAGCGGCTCGCGGCCGACGCGAATGCACGCGACGGCCGCGTGGTTCCGGCGATCGGATTCGGCGCGGTCGCGAGCGGGATCCTGGCGCGGCAATCCGAAGTGCAGGCGAGCCTGACCGTGGTCGGTGCCGGCCGGCGCGCGTGGCTCGCGAGCCTGCCGTTCGGCAGCGTCGCTCGCAACTTGCTCGACGCGGCGACCGGCGACGTCCTGCTGGTGCCCGAACCGGTCGAGCGCGGGCGGCGTCCCGCTCCGGCGCACGCCGGCCTGGCGGCGCGCGTCGCGGGCGTGGCCGCGGACGCGGGATAGGCGCAGCGCGCGCCGCGGCGTAGCTTCTGCAGCGGATCTCTGCTGGCGCCACAGGGCCGCGGGCCGGTGCATGGACGTCAGCAGCGAATTGATGCAGCGCGCGTTCGGCTGCGGTCCAGCATCGGCAGCAGGTCGCGCAGCGACCGGGTGTTGAGCACGTCGCCCCGCTCGATCCAGCCGCGGCGCGCCTGCCCGACGCCGAACCGCAGGTTGGCCAGCTGCGCCGCATCGTGCGCGTCCGACGCGATCGCGATCAGGACGCCCTCGTCCTTCGCCATCCGGCAGTGCGTGTCGATCAGGTCCAGCCGCTCGGGGTGCG
>CALMSQ010000488.1:0-5609 GCA_937872345.1 uncultured Burkholderiales bacterium
GCCGAGCTACCGGTTGCCGCCGCCGCGGCTCGGCGAGCACACCGGCGAGGTGCTGCGCGAGTTGCTCGGCTACGACGCCGCCGCGATCGCCGCGGCGCGCGGCGATCGCGGCGACTGATCGGCTTTCGCCACGCTTGGGGCACTCACCACCGTCGAGGCTTGCGCTTGCCGAACCTGTCGCCCCGAGCCCCGCCGGCCCGCCCGGCCCGTCGTTCGACGACCCGAATCGGGCTGCTGTCGGCCCTGGTCGTGCTGCTGGTCGTCGCGGTCCTCGGCGCGACCGTCTGGCTGGCGGCCGCCTACCAGCGCAACGAACGCGAGGAGGCCCTGTCGGCGGGCACTCAGGCGGCCGTCGGCACGCTGCGCGCACGCCTGGCTGCCACCGAGAACGTCCTGCGCCAGATCGCGGACGAGATCGACCCCGGGATGCCGGCGGCGCGATTCGGACCCGGCGCCTCGCGGCTGATCGCCGACGATCCCTCCTTGCTGCGCATCGAGCTGCGCAGCGCCGACGGCGCCCTGCTCTCGGCGGCGGACCCGGTCGATCCGCGTCCGCGCATCGACGCGCGCCAGCGCGGCGCACTCGGCTTCGAAACCACGCTGGCCAAGCGCTCGGCGATGGCATTCTCGCGCGCAGTGTATTCGCGGCCCTACTACGTGCGCACGCCCGACGGCCTCGGCTTCGAGATCACCGAGCTCGCGGTGCCATGGGGCGCCGGGCGCGGCGGGTCGCTGCTGGCGATTCGCTCGCTTCCCCGAATGCTCGATCACCTGCTGCCGGCCGAATTCGAGCGCGCGCACCAGATCGTGCTGAGCGAGGCCGACGGGACGGTGGTCGCGCGCACCTCGAGCGGCCTGAAGGGTGCCGGCGTCTACGCAGCGAGCGCGCCGCTCGAGTTGCCCGGCGTGACGCTCGTGCTGCGGGCCGAGAGCCTGGAGCGGTCCCCGGGCCTGGTTCCGGGCGTGCTCGCGGCAACGCTCGTCGCGCTCACGCTGGCGCTCGCGTCGAGCGGCTTGCTGCTATGGCGTGACACGCGTCGACGGCTCGCAGCCGAGCAGGCGTTGCGCGAGCAGCATGCGCTGCGAAAGGCGATGGAGGATTCGCTCGTCACCGGGCTGTGCGCCTACGACCTCGAGGGACGGATCACCTACGTCAATCCGGCGTTCTGCGCGATGACCGGCTACCGTGCCGACGAGCTCGTCGGCGAACTGCCGCCGATTGCGCAATCCCGTGACGGCGAGCCGGGGCATCGCCCGGGCCAGGGCGTCGGCACGGGTCGCCACGGATTCGAGACCGAGTTCGCGCGTCGAAACGGCGAGACGTTCCCCGCGCTGGTCTTCGAAGCCCCGCTGATCGACGAGACGGGCCGCCAGACCGGCTGGATGGGCTCGATCCTCGACATCGGCGAGCGACGCCGCGCCGAAGAACTGAATCGCCGGCAACAGGAGAAGTTGCAGGCGCACGCCCGGATGGCGATGCTCGGCGAGGTCGCGACCGCGCTCTCGCACGAACTGAACCAGCCCCTGGCGGCGATCACCAGCTACGCGACCGCGTGTGAGAACCTGCTCCGCGACGGACCCATGCCGGGCGCCGCGGGAAGCGCATCCGCCGACGCGCGCGCCACGCTGCGTTCGGCGCTCGAGCGGATCCGTTCACAGTCCGAGCGCGCGGGGCAGGTGATCCGGGGCGTGCAGTCGTTCGTGCGCAGGCGCCGCATTGAGCGCGAACCGATTCCCATCGGCGCGCTGATGCACGGCATCGAGCCGCTGGTGCGGCTGCAGGCACGCAAATGGGGAGCGCGGCTGGTCGTCCGGATCGAAGGTTCACCCGTCGTCTACGGCGATCGCACGATGCTCGAGCAGGCGGTGCTGAACCTCACGCGCAACGCCGCCGAGGCGATGGATGGCGTCCCGCCGGGCCGGCGCACGCTGTCGATCGAATCGGCTGCGCACCGCGAGGCGGGCCGCGATTGGGTTCGCGTCGCGGTACGGGACTTCGGCTGTGGCGTCGCGCCCGACACCGAAGGTCAGCTGTTCCAGCCGTTCTTCACGACCAAGCCGGAAGGGCTGGGCATTGGCCTGAGCCTGAGCCGATCAGTGATCGAGGCGCACGGCGGGCAGTTGCGTCGCGAGCCGTGCGAGGCGCCCGGATCGGTGTTCGCGTTCCTGCTGCCACCGCACCGCGCCAGCGAGGCCCCGCGCACGCCGGCCGCGCAGGCCCCGGTCGACATGGTTCCAGCCGAGCCGCCTGCACTGCCATGACCGGGCGCACGAGGAACGCGGCCACCGGCGTCGTTCACGTCGTCGAAGACGACGACGTGCTCGCCGACGCGCTGCAATTCCTGTTCGAATCGCGCGGCCTGGGCAGCCACCGCTTCCGCGATGCCGAATCGTACCTCGACGTCGCGCTTGGGGCCGGCTCCACGGTCACCCCCGCCTGCCTGGTGCTCGACGTGCGCATGCGCGCGATGTCGGGGATCGAGCTGTTCGACCGGCTGTGCGAGCTCGATCCGGAACGCCGGATCCCGGTCGTGTTCCTGACAGGGCACGGCGACATCGGCATGGCGGTCGAGGCGCTCAAGCGCGGCGCGTTCGACTTCTTCGAGAAACCGTTCAGCGACAACCGACTCGCCGACCGCGTGATCGAGGCGCTGGCCGTATCGCGCGCCCGGCTCCAGGCGGCGCTGCGAGCCGCCGACGTGCGGGCGCGTCTGGAGCGCCTGAGCACGCGCGAGCGTGACGTGATGCTGCTGGTGCTCGCCGGCAAGCGCAACAAGCTGATCGCCGATGCGCTCGGCATCAGCATGCGCACCGTCGAGGTGCATCGCGCGAGCGTGTTCGCCAAGATGGGCGTGCGCAGCGCCGTCGAGTTGGCGCTCCTGCCCGGATCGCCGACGCAGGGCCTGCGGGTATCATCGGCGCCCGAACGATCCGAAGGAGAATCCCGATGACCGAGCACCCCGCCCTCGATGCGCCGCGGCGGCGCTTCGCCCGTCTCGCCGGCCTCGTCGCCGCGCTGGTCTTCACGGGCGCCGCGCCCGCCCTCGCCGATCAGTGGCCGACCCGGCCGATCCGCTTCGTGGTGCCCTATCCGCCCGGCGGACCGCTCGACCAGGTTGCGCGCGCGCTTGCGGAAAAGCTGCGCGAACCGCTCGGGCAGCCGGTGGTCGTGGAGAACCGGCCCGGCGCCGGCGGCAACATCGGCGCCGATCTCGTCGCCAAGGCGGCGCCCGACGGCTATTCGATCGTGATGGGCGCGGTCGCCACGCACGCCATCAACCCCTACCTGTACGCGAAGATGCCGTACGACGCCAACCGCGACTTCACGCCGATCACGCGCGTCGCGACCGTGCCGAACGTTCTCGTGCTCAATCCGCAGACCGCCGAGCGGCTCGGCATTCGCAGCCTGCGCGACCTGATCGCCTACGCGCGGAAGAATCCGGGCAAGCTCAACTATGGGTCCGGGGGCAACGGCAGCGCAGGCCACCTCGCGGGCGAGCTGCTCGAGGCGCAGGCCGGCATCAGCATGGTGCACATCCCGTACGGCGGCGCCGCCCCGGCCCAGCTCGGTCTGCTTGCGGGGCAGACCGACTTGATGTTCGACAACCTCGCCTCGGCGACGCCACAGATCCGGGCGGGCAAGCTGCAGGCGTTCGCGGTCACGACGCCGCAGCGCAGCAGCTTCTTTCCCGAACTGCCGACGGTCGCCGAGAGCGGCCTGAAGGATTTCGACATCAGCACCTGGTTCGGCGTGTTCGCGCCGGCGGGCACGCCCCGGCCGATCGTCGACCGGCTGAACATCGAGTTCACGCGCGCCCTGTCGGCGCCCGACATTCGCGAGCGGCTTGGGCGAATGGGCGCCGAGCCCTCGCCGATGAGCCCTGAGGCGTTCGCGAATTTCGTGCGCGCCGAGCAGGCCAAGTACGAGCGCATCGTCAAGGCGTCGGGAGCGCGTATCGAGTAGCGCCGGCGCCCGCGGCCGGCGCCGGCCGCGGCGATTGTGGAATCCACGCATGGCCGCATCCGGGCGGCCGCACTATCATGAGGAGCTTTCGCGCAATCCACCCCGGGACCACACCGGGGAGCGCGAACGCCCTTGACGAAGAACGACGGAGACGGCGCCGATGCGGATTCGCAACCACCGCGACTTCTGGTCCGGGATCATGTTCCTGGCGATGGGGGTCCTGTTCACGATCTTCTCGCAGGCCTACCAGCTGGGCACACCGGCGCGGATGGGCCCCGGGTTCTTCCCGACGATGCTGGGCATCCTGATGGCGCTGCTGGGCATCGGGATCGCCTGGCGCGCGACCGCGACCTCGAGCGGGAAGGGCGATCTCGAGGCCGTGGGCTGGCGCGAGCTGTTCCTGGTGCTGCTCTCGGTCGGGGTGTTCGCCGCGGCGCTGCCGTACCTGGGGATGGTGGTGGCGGTGACGCTGCTGATCGCGATCTCGTCGTTCGCCAGCCACGAATTCAACTGGAAGGAGACCGCGATCTCGGCCGTCGTGCTGCTGGTGATGTCCGAGTTGGTCTTCGTCAAGGGGCTGGAGCTGCAGTTCCCGGTCTTCCCGAAGTTCTTCGCCCAGTAAACCGGAAGACGCACCGATGGAACTGCTATCGAACCTCGCGCTGGGTTTCGGGACCGCGCTGTCGCTGACCAACATCTTCTACTGCTTCATCGGCGTGCTTCTGGGCACGCTGATCGGCGTGCTGCCGGGGATCGGGCCGCTGGCCACGATCGCGATGCTGCTGCCGATCACCTACAAGCTCACCGACCCGACGACGGCGCTGATCATGCTCGCCGGCATCTACTACGGCGCGCAGTACGGGGGGTCGACCACCGCGATCCTGGTGAACCTGCCCGGCGAGACCTCGTCGGTGGTCACGACGCTCGACGGCTACCAGATGGCGCGCAACGGCCGCCCGGGGCCGGCGCTGTCGATCGCCGCGATCGGCTCGTTCTTCGCCGGATCGGTCGCCACGCTGCTGATCGCCGGCTTCGCGCCGCCGCTGGCCGAAGTCGCGTTCAAGTTCGGCCCGGCCGAGTACTTCTCGCTGATGGTGCTGGGCCTGATCGCGGCGGTGATCCTCGCGCACGGCTCGATCCTGAAGGCGCTGGCGATGGTGGTGTTCGGGCTGCTGATCGGGATGGTGGGCACCGACGTGAACTCGGGCGTGGCGCGCTTCTCGTTCGACATCCCCGAGCTCACCGACGGCATCGAGTTCGCGGCGGTCGCGATGGGGATCTTCGGCTTCGGCGAGATCATCTGCAACCTCGAGCAGCGCGAGAACCGCGAGGTGTTCACCCGGCGGGTCGGGCGCATGCTGCCGAGCATGGCCGAGTTCAAGGCGTCGATCGCGCCGATCATCCGCGGCACGGCGCTGGGCTCGTTCCTGGGCATCCTGCCCGGCGGCGGCGCGGTGCTCGCGTCGTTCACCTCCTACGCGGTCGAGAAGAAGGTCTCGAAGACGCCGGAGCGCTTCGGCAAGGGGGCGATCGAAGGCGTGGCCGGCCCCGAGTCGGCCAACAACGCGGGCGCGCAGACCTCGTTCATCCCGATGCTCACGCTGGGCATCCCGACCAACGCGGTGATGGCGCTGATGGTCGCGGG
>CALMSQ010000489.1:0-4231 GCA_937872345.1 uncultured Burkholderiales bacterium
ATCAGGAAGGTCTCCGGCGCACCGTAGACGCCGTAGTCGATCGCGACGCCGCCCTTGATGTCGCTCACGACGACGGCGTACGGGTTGCCGAGCTTCCTCAGCCAGGCGATCGAGTTGTCCGGCATGTCCTTCCAGGCGAGCCCGACGATCGGCAATTCGCCGGTCTTCGCGAGTTCGTTGAACACCGGATGCTCGACCTGGCAGGCCGCGCACCACGAGCCCCAGACGTTGAGCAGCCAGACCTGGCCGCGCATCGCCTCGGGGGTCCACGCGCGCGAGAGGTCGTGCGTGACCGGCAGTGAGAACATCGGCGCCGGCTTGCCGATCAGCGGCGACGGGATCTCGCGGGGATCGTGATCGAGCCCCTTCAGCAGGAACCACGCGATCGCCGCGAAGATCGCCACCGGGATCAGGAAACGCAGCGTCCTCATCTCGATGCACTCCGGGCGAGCCGACGGGCGTCGTCGCTCATGCGGCCTGTCCTCCGGGCACTGCGCGGGCCTCGCGCTCGACCGCGCGCCGGCGATAGCGGCGATCGGACGCGGCGACGAAGCCGCCGATGGCCATGATCACGCAGCCGAGCCAGATCCAGTTGACGAAGGGCTTGACGTGCGCGCGCACGACCCAGGCGCGATCGCCGAGCGGTTCGCCCATCGAAAGGTAGACGTCGCGCAGCAGGCTGCGGTCGATCGCGGCTTCGGTCATCGGCATCGACGACGCGCGATAGACGCGCTTCTCGGGCGAGAGGATCGCGATCGGCGCGGCGTCTGCGGCGCCGGCCCGGCGGATCTCGAAGCGCCCGCGCGTCGCGTCGTAGTTCGGGCCCGAGACCGGCGAGAGTCCGACGAAGCGGATGTCGTAGCCGCCCAGTTCGATGCGCTGGCCGACTTCCATCCGCAGTTCGCGGCCGCTCTCGTAGCTGGTGACGAGCGTCACGCCGGCGACGAACACCGCGACGCCTAGGTGCGCGACGTGCATGCCCCATGCGCTCGCGGGGTGCAGGCCGACGCGGCGCAGCGACAGTTTCCCGTCTGCGCCGCGCAGCATGTCGCGCACTGCGACCGCGACGCAGGCCGCGATCCAGAGCGCGAACATCAGGCCGAGGCTGGTCATCGGCCTGAAGCCGTCGACGGTGAGCGGAAGCAGCAGCGCCGCGATCACCGACGCCGCCAGCGCCCAGCGCAGCCGCGCGACGAGGTCTGGCAGCTCGGCCTTCTTCCAGCGCGCCAGCGGCCCCACGCCCATCAGGAACAGCGCCGGCGCCATCAGCGGGTAGAACACCGCGTCGAAGTAGGGCGGGCCGACCGAGATCTTGCCCATGCCCAGCGTGTCGAGCACCAGCGGGTAGAGGGTGCCGAGCAGCACCGCCGCCATCGCCACCGTGAGCAGCACGTTGTTCGCGAGCAGCAGCGACTCGCGCGACACTGCGCCGAAGCCCGGCCCGTTGCCGATCGCCGGCGCGCGCCAGGCGAACAGCAGCAGCGAGCCGCCGACCACGATCGCGAGGAAGATCAGGATGAACACGCCGCGCGCCGGATCCGTCGCGAACGCGTGCACCGAGGTGAGCACGCCCGAGCGCACGAGGAACGTGCCGAGCAGGCTCAGGCTGAAGCCGACGATCGCCAGCAGCACCGTCCAGCTCCGGAACGTGCCACGTTTCTCGGCCACCGACAGCGAGTGGATCAGCGCGGTGGCGATCAGCCACGGCATGAACGACGCGTTCTCGACCGGATCCCAGAACCACCAGCCGCCCCAGCCCAGTTCGTAGTAGGCCCAGAACGAGCCGAGCGCGATGCCCAGCGTGAGGAAGCACCAGGCGATCGTGGTCCAGGGGCGCGCCCAGCGCGCCCAGGCCGCGTCGAAGCGCCCGCCGATCAGGCCGGCGACCGAGAACGCGAAGGCGACCGACAGCCCGACGTAGCCCATGTAGAGCAGCGGCGGGTGGAACACCATGCCGGGGTCCTGCAGCAGCGGGTTCAGGTCGCGGCCGTCGGGGGCCGGCGGCACCAGCCGCTCGAACGGGTTCGACGTGAACAGCAGGAACAGCAGGAAGCCGACCGCGACGAGCCCCATCGTCGAGAGGATCCGCGCGCGAAGCAACGCGGGCAGCGACCCCGAGAGCAGCGCAACCGCTCCGGTCCAGCACGACAGGATCAGCACCCAGAGCAGCATCGATCCTTCGTGCGAGCCCCAGGTGGCCGCGATCCGGTAGGGCAGCGGGAGGTTCAGGTTCGAATGCGTGGCCACGAGCGAGACGCTGAAGTCGTTGCCGACGAACAGCGCCGCGAGCGATCCGAACGCGAACACCGCCAGGGCCATCAGCGCCAGCGCGGCGGGGCGCGCGATCGCCATCAGCCGCGCGCCGGTTGCGCCGCGCATCGCGCTGCCCAGCATCGGCAGCACGCCGAGCGCCAGCGACACCGCGAGCGCCAGTGCCAGCGCGAATTGCCCGAGTTCGGCGATCATGCCTGCCTCCGTGACGTGTCGATCGGCCGCTGCGCCGGCCGTGCGTCGCAGCGATCGTTCACTGCTTCGGCGCCTGCTGGAACTGCGCCGGCGCGCCCACCGGGTGGCCGGCGCGCCTGAGCGCCTCGGCAGCTTCGGGCGGCATGTAGTTCTCGTCGTGCTTGGCCAGCACCTCGCGCGCCTTGAACGTGCCGTCGTGCTCGAGCGTGCCCTGCGCGACCACGCCGCGGCCCTCCTTGAACAGGTCGGGCAGGATGCCGGTGTAGGCGACCTGGATGGTCTTGGCGTTGTCGGTGACCGCGAAGGTGACCGTCGTGCCGTCGCCGACGCGCTTGACGCTCTCGGGCACCACCAGTCCGCCGATGCGGAACGGCTTGCCCTTCGGAGCCTCGCCGTCGGCGATCTGCGTCGGCGTGTAGAAGAACACCAGGTTGCTGCGGAACGCGTTGAGCACCAGCGTCGCGGCGACCGCCAGCGCGCCCAGCCCGGCCACGATCCACAGCATGCGCTTGTGACGCGGTTTCATCGATTCGCTTCTCCGGGGCGCGAGGCCCCCGCCATCGAGCGCTCGGCGCGCATCTCGGCCACGCGCCGCAGGCTCTCGCGCCGGTGACGGCGCAGCCAGACCAGTTCGACGACCAGTGCGATCGCCAGCATTCCGTACGAGCTCCAGACGTAGAACCCGTAGCCGCCCATCGCGAGCCACTCGATCATCGCGTCGCGGCTCCGGCCATGGTCGGCGCCGCGTCGCCGGCCTTTCCGAGTTCGCCGACCCAGGCGCTCAGCGCCTCGCGCTCGAGGATGATGCTGCGCACGCGGTACAGCGCCACCGCGATCGTGTAGGCCCAGGCGGCCAGCGTCATCAGCAGCATCGCGGTCAGCATCGTGTGCGCCATCTTCGGCGCCGCCGTCATCGAGATCGACGAGCCCTGGTGCAGCGTATTCCACCAGCGCACCGAGAAGTAGATGATCGGCACGTTGATCGCGCCGACCAGCGCCAGCAGCGCCGCGGCGCGGTCGGCGCGGCGCGGGTCGTCGATCGACGCGCGCAGCGCGATGAAGCCCAGGTACAGGAACAGCAGGATCAGCGTCGACGTGAGCCGCGCGTCCCAGACCCAGTAGGCGCCCCAGGTCGGTCGGCCCCAGAACGCGCCGGTCCACAGCGACACGAACGCGAACATCGCGCCGGTCGGGGCGAGCGCCTGCGCCATCATCGCCGACAGCCGGGTGTTGAACGCGAGCGACATCGCGCACCAGAACGCCATCACCAGGTAGGTGAACATGGCCATCCAGGCGGCCGGCACGTGGATGAAGATGATCCGGTAGGCCTCGCCCTGCTGCCAGTCGGTGGGCGCGACGAAGAACCCGATGTACAGGCCCGCGATCGCGAGGATCGCCGCGGCCGCGCCGAACCACGGGATCAGCGTGCCGGCCAGCGGGTAGAAGCTGGAAGGCGACGCGAACCGGAACCAGACGTTGCCGGTGCTGGGCGAGGGGGTGCTCATTCGTGGGCGATTCTAACCGCCAGCGCGGTCGCAGCCGGCCCCAATACCCACGCCACGATCAGGCCGGCGCCCAGCAGCGACAGGTGGGCGTCGGCCCCGAGCCCTGACGTGAACGACTCGACTGCGCCGGCGCCGAAGATCAGCACCGGCACCGCCAGCGGCAGCACCAGCAGCGCCAGCAGCGACGAGCCGCCGCGCGCGCCCAGCGTGAGCGCGGCCGCGACGGCCCCGAGCCAGGACAGGATCGGCGTGCCGAGCGC
>CALMSQ010000490.1:0-4229 GCA_937872345.1 uncultured Burkholderiales bacterium
GGCCTGCGCGAGCATGTCGCCGTCGATCGTCTTCAGCACGTAGCCCTGCGCGCCGGCGCGAAGCGCCGCCGACAGGTCCGACTCGTCCTCGCTGACGGTGAGCATCAGCACGCGCGCCGCGGGCGCGGCCTCCTTCAGGCCCGCGAGCGCCGCGATGCCGGTCACGCCGGGAAGATGGTTGTCGAGCAGGATCACGTCGGGCTGCAGCTCGCGTGCCCGGCGCGCGGCCTCGCCGGCATCGGCCGCCTCGCCGGCCACGACGAGATCGGCCTCGGTCGCGAGAAGCGCCACCAGCCCGCGGCGGAACAGCGTGTGGTCGTCGACGACCAGCAGCCGGATCGGCGCGCTCACGCGAGGCCTCGTCGCAGAAGAAGGCGCGCGGCGTGCATCAGGCGGCCGCCTCGTCGGTCGCCGCCGCAGCACGGGCCTGCGGCGGCAGCGTCAGGACCATCCGGGTGCCTGCGCCGGGCGCCGACTCCACGAGCACCTGCGCGCCGATCCGCTGGGCACGCTCGCGCATGATGCGCAGCCCGACGTGCGTCTCGTCGGTCGCGCCGCCGGCCGCGTCGTACCCGCGGCCGTCGTCGCGCACCTCGAAGCGCCACACCGGCGCCTGCTGCACGCGCAGCCATACCTGCGTGGCCAGCGCGTGCTTGCGCACGTTGCTGAGCGCCTCCTGGACGACGTGCAGCACCTGCACCTGCACGGCCGGATCGAGCGGCAGCCCGTGGCCCTCGACGCTCAGGTGGGTGCGCAGGCCGGTCTGGTGCTCGAATTTCGACAGCGTCGTTCGCAGCGCCGGCTCGATGTCCTCGTCACGGGTGCGCGTGCGGAAGTGCACCAGCAGCTCGCGCACGTCGCTGTAGCTCTCGCGAACGCCGGCGTCGAGCTCGCCGATGGTCGTCTCGACCGCCCGGGCGTCGCCGCGCGCGACCGCGTCGCGCAGCAGCCTGACCTGGATCTTCAGGAACGCGAGCGACTGTGCGATCGAGTCGTGCAGTTCCTGCGCGAGCAGGCCGCGCTCCTGCGCCACCGCCGCCTCGACGTCGAGCGCCGCCGCGCGCAAGCTTTCCATCGCGCTCGCCAGGTGGCTGGCCAGCGCCTCGAGCAGCGTGCGGTCCTCGTCGGCGAGCGTGGCCTCGCCGTAGTAGAAGAGGTCGATCTCGCCCAGCACGCGCTGCTGCAGCACGACCGGCACCGAGACCAGCGTGCGATAGCCGGCGGCGGCGCAGTGGTCGAAGCTCATCTGCGGATCGGGGCGGATCGCGATCACGCGAACGCCCGCCTGCGGCTGCAGCCGGCCGCACAGGCAGGTTCCGGCGCTCACGCACTGCTCCTTCTGCGCCATCGCTTCGGGCAGGCTGTCGCCGGCCAGCATCAGGTAGCGCTGGTTGGCCTCGTCGGACCAGCGCAGCGCCGCCGCATCGGCGTGCGCGATCTCGCGCACCTTGCGCACGAAGCCCTGCGCGAGCTCGTCGAGCGAGCCCGCGGCGCCGATCAGCGCGCTCGCGTCGTAGAGCGCCGCCAGCCGCCGCCGCTTCTGCTCGAGGCCCGCCGTCTTCTCGCGAACCTTGTCCTCCAGGCCCTGGTACAGCGCCTGCAGGTTCGCGGTCATCCGGTTGAAGGCGTCGGCGAGCTGGCCGAACTCGTCCTTCGATTCGACCGCCACACGGGCGTCGAGCTCGCCCCTCTCGACCCGCGCGAGACCGCGCTGCAGTTGCGCTACCGGGTCGACGACGAAGATGTAGCCCGCGTACAGCAGCGCCACCGCCCCTCCGATCGCCAGCGCAAGCATCGCGAACTGCACCGCGTTCAGGATCGCGGTCGAGCGCGACATCTGCTGCTCGATCGAGGCCACGAAACCGTCGATCGCGGCCACGAACTCGTCGACCCGGGCCAGGGGCACTTTCGCCGGATCGGTCAGCCAGTCGGAGCGAAGGGCGTCCCAGTCCGCGCGCACCTCGGCAAATCGGGCGCGCGTGGCGTCGTTCCAGGGAACGAACAGGGGTCGACCCGGCTCGCCGACGCTCAGCGCCTCGATGCTGGCATCGAAGAGCGCGACGCGGCGGGCGACCTCGTCGCGCGGCCCGCGCCCGGCCTCGAGCTCGAGCCGGTACGCCTGCATCCGCATGCGGCCGGCTTCGTTGACCGCAGCCGCTCCGCCCTCGAGGTGCCAGGTCATCCAGAGCGTCAGCCCGATGGCACCCAGCGCCACCAGCAGCAGCGAGAATCCGATGACGACCAGCTTGGCCGCGAGAGTCCACGGAGCGGCGCGCATCGCGGCACTCTACCCTTTCATCGCTGCCCGTCGTGAACCGACACCTTGTCCTTGGTCAGTCCGCCGAGGCGCGAGTGGACCCGCCCACCAGTGGCCATGACCAGCCCGTAGAGGATCTCGCGCGGCCGCGGCGCGTCCTGCATACCGATCTCCATGGCGTTGTAGTGGCTTCTGACGTAGCAGGCGTGGATGTAGTGCAGCGGCACCATCAGGCGGTATCCGGTCGCAGCCACGGCCTTGGCCGCCGGCACCAGCGCCTTCGGTTCGCCGAGCACCGCCCGCATCGCCCAGCCGCCCGCCTCGTGCCACGCCGCGCCGTGCTCGAGCTCGCCGTCGACGCCGACGATGGCCGCCTTGCCGTACGCCTCGACCTGGTCGCGGCCCAGCGCGTCGGCCAGCTCTTGAGCCAGATCATGGCCGAGCGTGCGCAGCTCGGCCATAAAGGGCATCAGATCGGGTTCGTAGCGACCCGCATACGGGTTGCGTATCACGGCGATCGCCGAGCCCATCCGCAGCGGCGGGTTCGCGGGCGGGCCGCCCTCGTGAAACACGGTCTCGATATTCAGCGCACGCTTGCGGATCTCGATCAGCGACATCGGGGCCTCGTCATGGTCCGGAGCCGGCGACGGCGGGACGATCCCGCGGTGGCCGGCACGAGACCGGCATGGTACCGCTTGCGCGCCGGGCCGTTTGTGCGGCGCGAGGCGCCACGCTACGATGTCCGCCGACCGCCGAAGCAGCGCATGCAGGATTGACAGGAGAGATCGATGAAGGCCGCATTCAAATGGGACGACCCGCTGCTGCTCGACGCGCAGCTCGGCGAAGACGAGCGCATGGTGCGCGAAGCCGCGAGGGCCTACTGCCAGGACAAGCTGGCGCCGCGCGTGCTCGAAGCGTTTCGCCACGAGAAGACCGATCCGGCGATCTTCCGCGAGATGGGCGAGCTCGGCCTGCTCGGCCCGACCATCCCTACCGAGTACGGCGGGCCCGGCCTGAACTACGTCGCATACGGGCTGATCGCGCGCGAAGTCGAGCGCGTCGATTCGGGCTACCGCTCGATGATGAGCGTGCAGAGCTCGCTGGTCATGGTGCCGATCCACGAATTCGGCACCGAGGCGCAGAAGCGCAAGTACCTGCCCAAGCTGGCCACCGGCGAGTGGATCGGCTGCTTCGGGCTGACCGAGCCGAACCACGGCTCCGACCCGGGTTCGATGGAGACGCGCGCAAAGCGCGTCGACGGTGGCTACCAGCTCACCGGAAGCAAGATGTGGATCTCGAACTCGCCGATCGCCGACGTCTTCGTCGTCTGGGCCAAGTGTGTCGGCGGCGACCACGACGGCCGCATCAAGGGCTTCATCCTCGAGAAGGGAATGAAGGGCCTGTCGGCGCCGGCGATCCACGGCAAGGTCGGGCTGCGCGCGTCGATCACCGGCGAGATCGTCATGGACCAGGTGGCCGTCTCCGACGCGCAGCTGATGCCCGGCGTCGAGGGGCTCAAGGGGCCGTTCACCTGCCTGAACAGCGCACGCTACGGCATCGCGTGGGGCGCGCTCGGCGCTGCCGAGGACTGCTGGCACCGCGCGCGCCAGTACGTGCTCGACCGCAAGCAGTTCGGGCGGCCGCTGGCGGCCAACCAGCTGATCCAGAAGAAGCTCGCCGACATGCAGACCGAGATCACGCTCGGCCTGCAGGGCTGCCTGCGGCTGGGGCGCATGAAGGACGAGGGCACGGCCGCGGTCGAGATCACGTCGATCATGAAGCGCAACTCGTGCGGCAAGTCGCTCGAGATCGCGCGGATGGCGCGCGACATGATGGGCGGCAACGGCATCTCCGACGAGTTCGGCGTGGCGCGCCACCTGGTGAACCTCGAGGTCGTCAACACCTACGAGGGCACGCACGACATCCACGCGCTGATCCTCGGGCGCGCGCAGACGGGGATCCAGGCGTTCTC
>CALMSQ010000491.1:0-4948 GCA_937872345.1 uncultured Burkholderiales bacterium
CCCCCCGAAGCCGCGCGACGACGTCCATCCCAGCGAGGCGACGCGAGCGAAGATCCTTCGCCTCGTGCGTGACGGCGAGCAGGCGGCACCGCCGGCGAAGGGTGCGCTGTCGCAGGTCCGGCGCTGGTTCGGGCTGGGCCGCGGCGGCCGTTCGGACGATTCGCCCGACACCGAGATCCTGCGACACCGGCAGGCGCTGCAGGTGCTGCGCGACGAGTGGGGCGACGCCATCGGCGCCTGCGATTACGGTGAAGGCGCGCGGATCCGCGATTCGATTTCGCTGGCGCGCCCCGTCCACGGGCGCCTGGTCGCGGCTGCCGACACCGCGATCCGGCAGGTGCGGCAGGGTACGACGCTCGGGTTCCAGCCGCTCGCGGAGGCCGCCGACGCGTTCGCGGCCTGCCTCGCGACCGCGCCGGACGCGATGCGCTGGCTCGACGCCGTCTACGCCGAGAACGCGCCGGCGCCGAATCAGGCGATCGGCGTGGCCACGCGGCTGGCCGACTTCGGTCGCGCGCTGGGCATGGAGCGTGCGGCGCTCCGCGACCTCACGCTGATCGGCCTGCTTGCCGACGTCGGAAAGGCGCTCCTGCCGCGCGAGGTGCTCGAGCACCCGGGCGTGCTCAAGCCGAGCGACTACGCGCTGATGAAGCAGCACGTCACGATCGGACTCGACATCCTGTCGCGCGCCGGCGCGATTCCCGAGGCGGTGATCCGCGGCATCGCCGAGCATCACGAGCGCCTCGACGGATCCGGCTACCCCGGCGGATCGCGCGGCACCGCCATCGGGCTCTATGGCCGGATGGCCGGCATCGTCGATACCTTCTGCGCGCTCACCGTCGCGCGAGCCTACGCCAACCCGCTGTCGGCCGAAGAGGCGCTGTCGGCGTTGCACGAGTGGTCGGGGTCGCTGTTCTGCCGCAGCCTGGTCGAGCAGTTCATCCTCGCCAACGGCGCGTTCCCGGTCGGCACGATGGTCGAGCTGCAGACCGGCGAGATCGCGGCCGTCGTCGACCGGCGGCCGGGCAGCCGGCTGCAGCCGAAGCTGGTGGTGATGACCGGCGCCGACAAGGGCCCGCTGCGGCGCCGTCCGGACCGCGCCGCGCCGCGCAATCCCGACCAGCCGAGCCAGGGCGCGCCGGTGCGCATCGCGCGCGGCCTTCCGGTGGGCGCCTTCGGTCTGCGGCTGAAGGACTACTACGCGATGCCCGCCTGATACGCGACTGTTACCGACCTGATACCCGCCTGATGCTCGCCGGCGCGCGGCCACGGATATAATCCGGCCGATCCCGAGGAGCGCTGCAACGGGTTCCGGCCTCGCCGGAGCCGCCAGGCTCGGGACCCTCCCTGTTGCAACGGCGCTCGTTGATCCGTGACCCCCGCACGGCCGACGAGCGCACCGGAGCACCGGCGCCCGCCGGCTCCGGCGACGGGTCACCCTTTGATGGAGTGACCATGGCTGCCGTACCCAAACCCGATAACGTCGCCGACTACCGGATCGCCGACATCGCGCTGGCCGACTGGGGCCGCAAGGAAGTCCGCATCGCCGAGACCGAGATGCCCGGCCTGATGGCGATCCGCGACGAGTACGCCGCGACCAAGCCGCTGAAAGGCGCGCGCATCAGCGGCTCGCTGCACATGACGATCCAGACCGCGGTGCTGATCGAGACGCTCACCGCGCTCGGCGCGCAGGTGCGCTGGGCGTCGTGCAACATCTTCTCGACCCAGGACCACGCCGCGGCCGCGATCGCCGCTGCCGGCGTCCCGGTGTTCGCCGTCAAGGGCGAATCGCTCGACGACTACTGGGACTACACGCACCGGATCTTCGAGTGGCCCGACGGCAAGCCGTCGAACATGATCCTCGACGACGGCGGCGACGCGACGCTGCTGGTGCACCTGGGCACGAAGGCCGCGAAGGACCCGTCGGTGCTCGAGCACCCGAAGAGCGAGGAAGAGGTGTCGCTGTTCGCTGCGATCCGTCGCCAGCTGGCGAAGGATCCCGCGTGGTACCAGCGGCAGCTCGACGCGATCGTCGGCGTCACGGAGGAAACCACGACCGGCGTCAAGCGGCTGTACCAGATGTCGGCGCGCGGCGAGCTGGCATTGCGCGCGATCAACGTCAACGACTCGGTCACCAAGAGCAAGTTCGACAACCTGTACGGCTGCCGCGAATCGCTGGTCGACGGCATCAAGCGCGCCACCGACGTGATGGTCGCCGGCAAGATCGCGGTCGTTGCCGGCTACGGAGACGTCGGCAAGGGCTCGGCGCAGGCGCTGCGCGCGCTGTCGGCGCAGGTCTGGGTCACCGAGTGCGACCCGATCTGCGCGCTCCAGGCCTCGATGGAGGGCTATCGCGTCGTCACGATGGACTACGCCGCCGACAAGGCCGACATCTTCGTCAGCGCCACGGGCAACAAGGACGTGATCACGCACGCCCACATGAAGGCGATGAAGGACCAGGCGATCGTCTGCAACATCGGCCACTTCGACAACGAGATCGACGTCGCGTCGCTCAAGCAGTACCAGTGGGAGAACATCAAGCCGCAGGTCGACCACGTGATCTTCCCCGACGGCAAGCGGATCATCCTGCTGGCCGAAGGCCGGCTGGTGAACCTGGGTTGCGGCACCGGACACCCGTCGTACGTGATGAGCTCGTCGTTCGCGAACCAGACGATCGCGCAGATCGAACTGTGGACGCACCGCGACTTCTACGAGCGCGGCAAGGTCTACGTGCTGCCCAAGCATCTCGACGAGAAGGTCGCGCGGTTGCAGCTGAAGAAGCTCGGCGCGATGCTCACCGAGCTGAGCGCCGAGCAGGCCGCGTACATCGGCGTGCCGGTCGAAGGGCCCTACAAGCCCGACTCGTATCGGTACTGAGCCGGCGCGCGCGTCGCCGGCAGCGCACGCACGCGCGAGCCGGCGACGCGCGACCACGGTCCGGACGATGCGTGCCGACCAGCTCCTCGTCGCGCGCGGGCTTGCCGGCTCGCGGGCGCGCGCCCGCGAGTTGATCGAGGCCGGCGCGGTCAGCGCGCGCGTCGGCGCGCGTGACGAGATCGTGCGAAAGGCGTCGACCGACCTCGCCGACGACACCCCGCTCGCGGTGCAGGAGGGCGCGACGCTGCGCTATGCGTCGCGCGGCGGGTTGAAGCTCGCCGGCGCGCTCGAGCGCGCGCGCATCGACGCGCGCGGGCTGGCCTGCCTCGACCTCGGCCAGAGCACGGGCGGCTTCACCGATTGCCTGTTGCAGGCCGGCGCGTCGCGGGTGGTCGGCATCGACGTCGGCCACGGGCAGCTGCGCGAGCGGCTGCGCGACGATCCGCGCGTGCAGGCCTTCGAGGGCATCAACGTGCGAACGCTCGCGCCGGCGCTGCTCGGCCCGGCGTTTCCGCCGGCCGGCTTCGACCTGGTGGTCGCCGACCTGAGCTTCATCTCGCTGGCCCACGCGCTGGCGCCCGCCTTCGCGCTGGCCAGGCCCGGCGGCCGACTGCTCGCGCTGGTCAAGCCGCAGTTCGAGGTCGGCCCGGGTGGCGTCGACCGGCACGGCATCGTGCGCGACCCGGCGCTGTACGAGCTCGTGCGCCGCAGGATCTGCGACGCTGCGGCCGAGGCCGGCTGGACCGTCGACGAGTGGTTCGACAGCCCGATCCGCGGCGCGGACGGCAACCGCGAGTTCTTCCTGAGCGCTAGCAAATGACAAACGTTTCCGGTCCCGCGCTGAGCTTCGAATTCTTCCCGCCCAACACGCCCGAGGGCACGTCGAGGCTGCGCGAGGTGCGCGCCCGTCTCGCGGCGTTCGACCCCGAATTCTTCAGCGTCACCTACGGCGCGGGCGGCGCCACGCGCGAGAAGACGCTGGCCGCGGTGCTCGAGATCGCGGCCGAGGGGCGCACGGTCGCACCGCACCTGTCGTGCGTCGGCGCCACCCGCGAATCGGTGCGCGAACTGCTCGCGCTGTACCGCTCGCACGGCATCCGGCGGCTGGTCGCGTTGCGCGGCGACCTGCCCTCCGGCATGCGCGAAGCGGGCGACTTCCGCCACGCGAGCGACCTGGTCGCCTTCGTGCGCGCCGAGACCGGCGACTGGTACCACATCGAGGTCGCCGCCTATCCCGAGATGCACCCGCAGGCGCGCAGCCCGCGCGACGACCTCGAGGCTTTCGCGACGAAGGTGCGCGCCGGCGCCGACTCGGCGATCACGCAGTATTTCTTCAACGCCGACGCCTACCTTCGCTTTCGCGACGACGCGCGCAGGCTCGGGATCGAAGTCCCGATCGTTCCGGGCATCATGCCGATCGGCAACTTCACGCAGCTCGCGCGGTTCTCCGATGCCTGCGGCGCCGAGATCCCCCGCTGGATCCGGCTGAAGCTGGCGAGCTTCGGCGACGATGTCGAGGCCATCCGCGACTTCGGCGCCGACGTGGTGGCCGCGATGTGCCGGCGCCTGCTCGACGAGGGGGCACCTGGCCTGCACTTCTACACGCTGAACCAGAGCGCGATCACGGCCCGGATCCTCGAAGCGGTCGGGCTGCCCGCTCGCTGAAGGCGCGCGGTCGGCGCGCCACGGCGGCCCGCCCGGTGGGCCCGGACGCGCCGGCAGCGAGCGCTCGCCGACCGGCTGCGAGCCGCCGATGGCGATGCGGCGTCCGCTCGTCGGCTCCTGTTGCCACGGACCCGAACCGCACCCGGGCAGCGTTGGTCCGCTTCCCCGACCGTGGCTACCATGAACCGGAACCCCGAACCCGACCGTGGCGCCCGAAGGCGCCGTCGCCGCACACCGAAATGCCAGTCACCCCGCACGTCCCCGGCACCATCCCGGTCACGCGCTACCAGATACCCGCCGACAGCCTGCAGTGCGGCATGTACGTGGCCGAACTCGACCGTCCCTGGTTCGATACGCCGTTCCTGCTGCAGGGATTCCGCGTCGACAGCCAGATCGAGCTGGAGAC
>CALMSQ010000492.1:0-4948 GCA_937872345.1 uncultured Burkholderiales bacterium
GTCAAGGCGATGTCGCCGCGCGAGCTCGAGGAGGTCGGCGCGCAGATCATCCTCGGCAACACGTTCCACCTGTGGCTGCGACCCGGAATCGAAGTGATCCGCAAGTTCGGCGGGCTGCACCGGTTCAACGGCTGGCCGCACCCCATCCTGACCGATTCGGGTGGCTTCCAGGTCTGGAGCCTCGGCGAGTTGCGAAAGATTTCCGAGGAGGGCGTGCGCTTCGCGTCGCCGATCGACGGCGACCGCCTGTTCCTGACCCCCGAGGCGTCGATGCAGATCCAGCACGCGCTGGACGCCGACATCGCGATGATCTTCGACGAGTGCACGCCCTACGAGACCGCCGGGCGGCCGACCACCGTCGACGAGGCGGCCGAATCGATGCGGCTCAGCCTGCGCTGGGCGCGCCGCTCGCGCGACGAGTTCGACCGACTCGGCAACGCCAACGCGCTGTTCGGCATCGTGCAGGGCGGGATGTACGAGGCGCTGCGCGACGAGTCGCTTGCCGGCCTGGCCGAGATCGGCTTCGACGGCTACGCGATCGGCGGGCTGTCGGTCGGCGAACCCAAGGGGGACATGATGCGGGTGCTCGGCCACACGGCGCCGCGCCTGCCGGCGTCGAAGCCGCGCTACCTGATGGGCGTCGGCACGCCCGAAGACCTCGTGGCCGGCGTCGCTGCCGGAATCGACATGTTCGACTGCGTGATGCCGACGCGCAACGCGCGCAACGGCTGGCTGTTCACCCGCTTCGGCGACCTGAAGCTGCGCAACGCGCGCTACCGCGACGACGAGCGCCCGATCGACGCCGGTTGCGGCTGCTACGCGTGCCGGCACTTCTCGCGCGCCTACCTTCACCACCTGCAGAAGGTCAACGAGATCCTCGGCGCGAGGCTCGCCACGATCCACAACCTGCACTACTACCTGTCGCTGATGGCGCAGATGCGCGCGGCGATCGAGGCCGGCGAATTCGACGCGTTCGCCCGCCGCTTCGCGGCCGACCGGGCACGCGGGATCGACTGAGGTCCGGCCCCGGGGCGCCGTTGCCGGCCGGGAAAAAAAGGGGCCCGCGAACGCGGGCCCGGATCCCTGGCTGGTATCGCAACGATATACGCAACGAGCGTGCCAGCGCGCCGACGGCCCTGCCAGATCAGGCACTTGCAGGCGCCCAGCCCCACGAATCGGGTCCGCGGCCGATGCGCGCGGGCGGCGCCGGCAAGCCTGCCGACGTGAGCAAAGTCACGGTTGCTATAATCCCCGGTCGTTTACGGGAGACCCCTCCGTGTTCATTTCCAGCGCATACGCCCAGGCCGCGGGCGGCACCGAGCAGCAGATCATCGGCTTCCTGCCGATCATCCTGATGTTCGTCGTGCTGTACTTCCTGATGATCCGCCCGCAGATGAAGCGCGCCAAGGAGCACAAGGCGATGCTCGAGGCGCTGAAGAAAGGCGACGAGGTCGTCACCTCGGGCGGGCTGGTCGGGCGGATCACGAAGGTCGCCGAGAGCTACGTCACGATCGAGGTCGCGCGCGCCTCCGAATCGAAGGGCGGCGATTCGGCGATCGAGATGACGTTCCAGAAGGCCGCGGTGCAGACACTGCTGCCGAACGGCACGATCAAGGCGATCTGAGCAGGGCAACCCGTGCGGGCCCGAGGGCGCCCCAACCTGGCAGCCGAATGAATCGTTATCCGGTCTGGAAGTACGCGATCATCGCGATGGCGCTGGTCTTTGGCCTGCTGTACACGCTGCCGAACTTCTTCGGCGAGGCGCCGGCCGTCCAGGTGTCGAGCGGCAAGGCGACGCTGAAGGTCGAGCCGGCGATGCTCGGGCGCGTCGAATCGGTGCTCAACGGGGCCGGCATCGTCAACACCGGCCTGTTCTTCGACGGCAACTCGGTCAAGGCGCGCTTCCGCGACACCGACACGCAGCTGCGTGCGAAGGATGCGCTGGCCAAGGCGCTGAACCCCGATCCGGCCGACCCGAGCTGGATCGTCGCGCTGAACCTGCTGTCGAACTCCCCCAACTGGCTCACGAGCCTGCGCGCGCTGCCGATGTATCTCGGCCTGGACCTGCGCGGCGGCGTGCACTTCCTGCTCCAGGTCGACATGAAGCAGGCGCTGTCGAAGCGGATCGACGGCACCGCCGGCGACCTGCGCACGCTGATGCGCGACCGCAACCTGCGCCACGCGGGAATCGCCCGCGTGGGCGATGCGATCGAAATCCGCTTCCGCGACGCCGAGACCCGCGAGCGGGCTCGCGCGGCCATCGCCGACACGGTGCCCGACCTCGCGCTGGTCGAGGCGACCGAAGGAGCCGACCTGAAGCTCGTCGCCACGTTCCGCCCGCAGGCCGCGCAGCGCATCCAGGAAAACGCGATCCGCCAGAACATCACGACGCTGAGCAACCGCATCAACGAACTCGGCGTCGCCGAGCCGGTCGTCCAGCAGCAGGGCGTCGACCGGGTCGTGGTGCAGTTGCCGGGCGTCCAGGACACCGCCAAGGCCAAGGACATCCTGGGCCGCACCGCCACCCTCGAGGTGCGCATGGTCTGTGAATCGCCCGACGAGGTCGCCGCGCTGGCAGCCGGCACGGTGCCGTTCAACTGCGAGCGCTACACCGAGCGCGACGGCCAGCCGATCCTCGTGCGCAAGCAGGTGATCCTCACCGGCGAGAACCTCAACGACGCGCAGCCCGGCTTCGATCCGCAGACGCACGAGCCCGCCGTTCACCTGAACCTCGACGCCAAGGGCGCACGGATCTTCCGCGACGTGACGCGCGAGAACATCGGGCGGCGCATGGCGATCCTGCTGATCGAGCGCGGCAAGGGCGAGGTGGTCACCGCGCCGGTGATCCGCAGCGAGATCGGCGGCGGGCGCGTGCAGATTTCGGGCCGCATGACCACGCAGGAGGCCAGCGACACCGCGCTGCTGCTGCGCGCCGGGTCGCTCGCCGCGCCGATGGAGATCATCGAGGAGCGCACCATCGGCCCGAGCCTGGGCGCCGAGAACATCGCCAAGGGCTTCCACTCGACGCTGTGGGGATTCGTCGCGATCGCGATCTTCATGAGCCTGTACTACGTGCTGTTCGGCGTGATTTCGTCGATCTCGCTGGCGGTCAACGTGCTGCTCCTCATCGCGCTGCTGTCGCTGCTGCAGGCCACGCTGACGCTGCCCGGCATCGCGGCCATCGCGCTCACGCTCGGCATGGCGATCGACGCCAACGTGCTCATCAACGAGCGCATCCGGGAAGAGCTGCGCAACGGCGCCACCCCGCAGGCGGCGATCGCCGCGGGCTACGACCGCGCCTGGGCCACCATCCTCGACTCCAACGTCACCTCGCTCATCGCCGGCCTGGCGTTGCTGGTGTTCGGCTCGGGACCGGTGCGCGGGTTCGCAGTCGTCCACGTGCTGGGGCTGCTCACGTCGATGTTCTCGGCGGTGTTCTTCTCGCGCGGCCTGGTGAACCTCTGGTACGGGCGCCAGCGCAAGCTCACGAAGATCTCGATCGGGCAGATCTGGAAGCCCGACGCCGCGGCCTGACGCGCACGAAGACGGACAGCCGAACGATGGAATTCTTCCGGATCAAGCGCGACATCCCGTTCATGCGCCACGCGCTGGTGCTGAACGCGATCTCGGTGGTCACCTTCCTGCTGGCAGTGTTCTTCCTCGCCACCCGCGGGCTGCACCTGTCGATCGAATTCACCGGCGGCACGGTGATCGAGGTCAACTACGCGCAGAGCGCCGACCTCGAGAAGATCCGCACCACCGTCGGCTCGCTCGGCTACGCCGACGTGCAGGTGCAGAACTTCGGCACCTCGCACGACGTGATGATCAGGCTGCCGCTGCGCGAGGCCGCCGGCCAGACGTCGGCGACCCAGAGCGAGCAGGTGATGGCGGCGCTGAAGGCAGCCGACGCGAGCGCGCAGCTCAGGCGCGTCGAGTTCGTCGGGCCACAGGTCGGCAAGGAACTGTTCACCGACGGCGCGATGGCGCTGCTGTTCGTGATCGTCGGCATCATCGCCTACCTCGCGATCCGCTTCGAGTGGAAGTTCGCGGTCGCGGCGATCATCGCCAACCTTCACGACGTGGTGATCATCCTCGGCTTCTTCGCCGCGTTCCAGTGGGAATTCTCGCTGTCGGTGCTCGCCGCGGTGCTGGCGGTGCTCGGCTACTCGGTCAACGAGTCGGTGGTCATCTTCGACCGGATCCGCGAGTACTTCCGCAAGATCCGCAAGGCCGGCACGCGCGAGATCATCGACAAGGCGATCACCAGCACGATCTCGCGCACGATCATCACGCACGGCTCGACGCAGATCATGGTCCTGTCGATGCTGATCTTCGGCGGCCCGACGCTTCACTACTTCGCCGTCGCGCTCACGATCGGCATCCTGTTCGGCATCTACTCGTCCGTGTTCGTCGCAGCCGCGATCGCCATGTGGCTGGGCGTCAAGCGCGAAGACCTCGTCAAGCCGACGAAGAAGAAGGACGAGGGGCAGCCGGAGCTGCCGTGACGCCGGGCGGGCCTGCGGCGCCTCGTCGCATCCGCGTCTGGGATCTCCCCACGCGGCTCTTTCACTGGCTGCTGGTTGCCTGCATCGTCGGTTCGCTGGTCTCGGTGAACCTCGGCGGCAACGCGGTCGGATGGCACTTCCGCTTCGGCTACGCGATCCTGACGCTGCTGCTGTTCCGCGTGCTCTGGGGCTTCGTCGGGCCGCGCTACGCGCGCTTCGCGAGCTTCCCGCCGAGCCCCTCGGCGGCGATCGCGTGGCTGCGCGGTGCCCGCGCCGCCTGGCCGGGCCACAATCCGGTCGGCGCGTTCTCGGTCTACGCGATGCTCGCCGCGCTCGTGCTGCAGGCCGTCACCGGGCTGTTCGCGACCGACGACATCATGTGGGACGGGCCGCTGAAGGCGCAGGTGTCCAACGCGACCAGCGCGCTGCTGACCCGGGTGCAC
>CALMSQ010000493.1:0-2244 GCA_937872345.1 uncultured Burkholderiales bacterium
CCGCGCCTGGCCGTATCGCACGTCGACGAATGGCCGGTCCGAGGCGACGACTATCTGGAGCTTCCAGGCGCCGAGCACCAGCGCCCAACCGACGCGCCGCGCGCCCATGCGTTCGTGAGCGCGCCGCGACGCGACGTTGTCGAATGCGATCCAGCTCAGCGTCGTCTCGATCCCGCGTTCCCCGAGGTACGCCCTCGCATGGCTCCAGAGACGGCCGAACGTGCGTCCCAGCCGGTACCTGGGGGCGACGAATAAATCGAAGTCCCAGCACGCCTTGCCGCGCGGCGCGGGACGGAAGCCGCAGCGGACGAGTCGCTCGCGAAGGTGGTCGAACTCGAGCCACATGAATCCCGCCAGTTCGGTTCCGTTCGTGGCCGCGATGCAGATGCTGCCGTGCGCGAATCGCTCCGCAACCGCGCCGGGCGGCCGCCCGAAAGCCGACTCTGGAATTTCGTGCTCCGTGACGACCCTGATTTCGATGCGATCGCTTTCGCGTCGCTCGACTGCGGGTATCTGCTTCACGGGTTGGGCATAGAACCACAGCGAGGTGAGGCGCACCCGTCCAGCCGAGATCGCAGCAAGTCCACGATCGGCCGCGTAGGCGAGCCAGCCGATCCAGCCGATGCGGCGAATGTCGTCCAGAAATGCCAGCCTGGTCATGCACCGACGCCCTTCGGCGCCGTTCGGCTCAATGCCACTTACCGGCCTCGGTCAGTTTCTTGCGCAGGCCTGGTACGGAGATTCCGGCAGCATAGGCTCGCTTGGCGAACGCGAGCGACTTGTCATAGTCCTTCAGCTCGAAGTAGGCGAGGCCGAGGTTGTAGGCAATCTGGGGGTCTTCGGCGCCCAGTTGCTCGGCAGCGTCCAATTGGAAGCGCGCCTCGGTTTCGCGCTTGCCCTTGATCAGGAAGAAGCCGTAGAGCGCCCGTACCTGGCCGTCGTTCGGCGCAAAGCGAACGGCTCGATCGAAGTAGCATTCGACCGGATACTTGGCGCCGACCGGTTTCATGCTCCGGGTCCGCTCGGACAGGCGCATCAATGCCGACAGCGCGCGCAGGTGATTCGGAAACTTGTTCAGCGTGTAGTCGAGGTCGCCGCCGATCGCTCCGGTGGCGCCGCCGCTGAGCGTCTCCACCGATCGAGTGAAGTGAAAGGACTCGACCAGGCGGCGCTGCGCGGCCGTGGCCGTGCGGTAGTCCCACGGCCCGTTCGGGCCCGGAGGTTCGACCGCACCGCAGAGGTCGATCGTGCCCGTATCGGGGATCGTCGTGCCTTGCGCTTGGGCACCGGCTGCAATACAGCTCAGGCCGATCGCAGCGATCGACGTGCCGAGCCGTGTGGCGATTGACCTCTTCATAGGCCGATTACTCCGTCGTCTTCGAGTTCACGTACTCGACCAGACTCCCGAAGGTGGCGAAGGTCTCGGCGCCGATCTCGTCGTCGGGGATTTCGATGCCGAGTTCTTCTTCCACCGCAGTCAGCACGGCCACGACCGCCATCGAATCGAGTTCCGGCACGGCCCCGAGCAACTCCGTCTCGGCCCGGAAGTAGGACGGCGGGTAAGATTTTCCCAGATGGGTCGAGAGAATTCTGCGCAGTGCTGCGGCGTGATCCATGTTCCGATCGAGTCGAAGGGTGTCGGTCACGAATTGTAGCCCCCGCCTCGACGCGCAATGGTGCACAAACTAACAGTCCACCTTTGCCGACTCCGCCCGACTCGGGGTCGGTAGGGCGCCGCCAGTCGGAAAAGTGCGATTCGTAACGTTCCTGGAAATCCCGGGCGGCTAGACTGACGGGCTGGAAAACGGATCGGAATTTCCCGCATGTCGAACCTGCTTGGCGAACTGCCCCTTCGCACCGTCGAGCGCTTCCCGGAGCGCGAGGCGCTCGCCTTCGGCGGCGAGACGATGTCGTACCAGCAGCTCGGGGCGGCGATCGAGGCCGCGGCCGCCGCGCTGGCGGTGCTCGGACTCCAGCGCAGTGCGCGTGTCGGCATCTGGCTCGAGAAGCGGCTCGAGACGGCGGTGGCGATCTTCGGGGCTGCGCGCGCCGGCTGCGTCTTCGTGCCGATCAATCCCCTCCTCAAGGCGGAACAGGCGGCCTACATTGCACGCGACTGCAACGTCGAAGTGCTGATCACCAATGCCCCGCGGGCTGCCGGTTTCGGCCCGTCGCTGGCGCAGTGCCCCGATCTGCGGCACGTGGTCGTGGTGGGCGTCGATGCCGGCGCCGAGCCGAAGCTTC
>CALMSQ010000494.1:0-3067 GCA_937872345.1 uncultured Burkholderiales bacterium
GACGGCGTGCGCCTCGTGCACGGCGAATCCGACGGACTGCCGGGGCTGGTGGTGGACCGCTACGCCGACACGCTGGTCGCGCAGTTCACCAGCGCGGGCGCGGAACGCTGGAAGGACGTCACTGCCGACGCGCTGCTGCGCGAGACCGGGCTCGCGCGGCTCTACGAACGCTCGGACGCGAGCGTGCGAACGCTCGAGGGGCTGGCGCCAGCCACCGGCTGGCTGCGTGGCACCCAGGCGGATGGCGCAGCGGCGCCACCGACGGAGCTGGAGATCCGCGAGCACGACTGGCGCCTGAGCGTCGACATCGCCGAAGGACACAAGACCGGCTTCTACCTGGACCAGCGCGACAACCGCAAGCGCTTCGCCGACTGGGTGCAGCGCCTGCGGCTTCGCCGTGTGCTCAACTGCTTCTGCTACACCGGTGGCTTCACGGTGGCCGCGCTGTCCGGCATGCGCGCGGCGGGCGTCGACGACGGCGAGGTCGTGTCCATCGATTCTTCCGCGCCGGCGCTGGAGCGGGCTCGCGCGAACCTCGCGTCGAACGGCTTCGATGCCGCGCGCGCCCGGTTCCTCGATGCCGACGTCAACGCCTCGCTGCGGCAGTTCCTGCGTGACGGGGCCCGATTCGATGCGATCGTGCTCGATCCGCCCAAGTTCGCGCCGACGGTGACCCACGCCGAGCGCGCCGCGCGGGCCTACAAGGACATCAACCGGCTCGCACTGCAGCTGCTCGAACCCGGCGGCGTGCTGTTCACGTTCTCGTGCTCGGGCGGGATCAGTGCCGACCTGTTCCACAAGATCGTGGCCTCCGCCGGGGCCGACGCCGGGGTGGACGGTTACATCGTCGAGACGATGGGGGCTGCGCCCGACCACCCGATGACCCTGGAGTTTCCCGAAGGCGAGTACCTGAAGGGGCTGGTGGTGATGCGCAAGCCCTGAGGCGGCTGGAGGGACACTGAGCGGGGCCCTTCAGGCACGGACGCGTTCCGCCGATTCCACGGAGAGCCGCAGTCCAACGGTCTTCAGGACTGCCAGCAAGGTCCTGAGCGTAGGATTCCCATTCGGGGACAGGGCTCGATAGAGCGATTCTCGACTGATGCCCGCCTCGGCGGCGACTGCGCCGAGGCCGCCATAGGCCTCGGCGACTGCGCGTAGCGCGAGCAGTGCTCCGCCCCGGCTATCGGGGTCGTCCAGGGAATGCATGGCGGCCTTCAGGTATTCAACCGCCAACTCGCGATCTGCCCTGAGTTCGGCGACTTCCGATTCATGATGAGGGATAGCACTCTTGGCTCGTCTCATGGCTGCTTCGACTTCCACTCCGACCAGAAATCCCTCGCCCGAATGATGTCCGCGACCTGGCTGCCCTTGTCACCCCCGGAGAGCAGCAACACGATCGAACTGCCGTGGCGACCGCAGTACACGCGAAATCCGGCGCCCACATGAATGCGCAACTCGATCACACCTTCGCCAACGGGCTGGCAGTCGCCGAAGTTGCCGGCCTCGACCTGGCGCAAACGCAAGCGGATGCGCGCCTGCGTTGCCTTGTCGCGAATCGCTTCGAGCCACTCGGTGAACGGCTCGCGACCGTCAGCACGCCGATAGCGAAGAAGCTGGATGGGAGAGGGCATTGTAGCTTGAAAGCTACCGCACGTCGCGCGTTGGCTCGGGTGCCGACGCAGCGGTTGCCGGGGACGCAGGGATACCTGTCGAGCTCATCGCTGAAGCATGCCGCCCAGGGCGTGGTCGCTGAAATAGGCCGTGCGGCCGATTGCGTCGCGTCCCATGCGGGGTCTGGAGAGTCAGCCTGCCTGCATCGTGTCTAATACGGCCCATCGCCCACGCTTCCCCGAAAGGCCCCGATGAAGCTCAGGAAGATCGTTGCCGGACTGCTGGTCGCCGTCGCGGCGACCGCTACCGCGGGCTGGTTCAGTCTCGACAAGGAAACGCGCGGCCTGCTGGCGACGTTCCCGACCAACCGCGACCTCCTGTTCTGGAGCCAGCCGCAGCGCGACGCGGCGTTCCGCGCGCTCGATCGCCTGCCGGTTCTCGCGAAGGCGCGGGTCGTGCCGGCCGGCGGTGCGCCGCTGCCGCTGCCGCCGGGGCCGCCGCTGAAGCTCGGGCTCGACGTCGACGCGTACATGGCCGGCCAGCGCAGCGCGGCGCTGCTCGTCGTGCACGACGGCAAGGTGCGCCTCGAGCGATACGGGCTGGAGTTCGACGGAAGCGGGCGCTGGACGAGTTTCTCGGTCGCCAAGTCGATCACGTCCACGCTGGTGGGCGCCGCGATTCGCGACGGGTTCATCCGCAGCATGGACGACAAGGTCAGCGACTACATCCCCGACATGAAGGGCTCGGCCTATGACGACGTCAGCATCCGCCAGTTACTGACGATGACCTCGGGCGTGCGCTGGAACGAGGACTACGCCGATCCGAACTCGGACGTGGCCCGCTTCAACAACCACAAGCCGGAGGAGGGCGTCGACGCGCTGGTGAGCTACCTGCGCCGGCTGCCGCGCGAAGCGCCGGCCGGCACGCGCTGGCTCTACAGCACCGGCGAGACCAATCTGGTCGGCATCCTGGTCGGCGCGGCGACGAAGAGGCCGCTGTCGGAGTACCTGTCGGAGAAGATCTGGAAGCCGGCCGGCATGGAGCAGCAGGCCACGTGGATTCTCAGCCGCACCGGCAAGGAGATCAGCGGCTGCTGCATCCAGGCCGCGACGCGCGACTTCGCGCGATTCGGGCTCTTCGTCCTGAACGGCGCCCGGGTCGACGGCCAGAGCATCGTGCCCGACGGCTGGCTGGCAGAGGCCACGACCGGGCGCACCGGCATCGGCGTGCCGGGCCGCGGCTACGGCTATCAGTGGTGGACCTACGCCGACGGCAGCTTCTCCGCGCGCGGCATCTTCGGCCAGGGCATCTTCATCGACCCGAAACGGAAAATCGTGATCGCGTCCAACGCGAACTGGGGCGGGGGCGCGCGCGACCCCGTGGCGAGCGAGGCGCGGGAAGCGTTCTACCGAACCGTGCAGAAAGCGATCGACGACGAGGCGGCTGCGAGCCGGGA
>CALMSQ010000495.1:0-4303 GCA_937872345.1 uncultured Burkholderiales bacterium
GCCTGACAACCGTCGCCAACTAGGCCAGTAGCTAACGATCAGATCGAAGAGCTACACCACGCCGTGGGACACGACCGCGGGGGCGGTCCTTCACGAGGAGGTCGTCCATGTCGAAGCCATCCGAATACCTCGTCATCTCGCGCGGCCAGTGGGACGAAGACGCTTCGCCGCAGCAGATCCAGGACGCGATCGACCGGTTCTATGCCTGGCACGACCGGCTGGTCGACGAAGGGAAGATGAAGCCCGGGCAGCGGCTCGCGGTCGACGCGAAGCTGGTCTCGAGGAGCGGCGTCACCGATGGTCCGTTCGCCGAAGCAAAGGAGGTCATCGGCGGCTACTGGTTCATCGTGGCCGGCAGCCTGGAAGAGGCGGCCGCGATCGCCGCCGGGAATCCGTGCCTCGCGGTCGGACTCGCCTTCGAGGTGCGGCCGATCGAAGCAGCGCGCGCCAGCGCGTTCACGCCGGGCAGCGAGACCCCGGGCAGGCGGCACCGCGCTCGCGGCGACGCCCCGTTGCGCGATTCGAACCGGCCCGACCCCGGGGCTTGATCGCGCGCGCAAACGGGATCACGCTGCTGTGCTGCGCGTTTCGCGAGCGCCTCGCGCCCGCCGCGGCGCGTCGGCCTCCTGGGGAGGAATCGCATGGCGACCGACCTGAACTTCGTGCGACAGCAGGGCTTGCTGGACGCGACGCCCGAGACCTGCGTCTACCAGTACCCGGCCCTGATGTGGCAGCCGCGGGCCATCGGCGTCCTGGTCCTGGTCGGACTGGCGACGCAGTCTCCGGCGTGGTTCCTCGCCCTGTCGGCGCTGCTGTGGTGGAACGTGGTGCTGCCGCGACTCAACCCGTTCGACGCCGCCTGGAACGCGCTGGTCGCGACGCCGAAGGGCCGGCCCCGACTCGGCCCTGCGCCCGGGCCGCGCCGGTTCGCGCAGGCGATGGCGGGCACGTTCATGCTGGCGATCGGCTTGTCGCTGCTCTACGGCTGGACAAGGCTCGCGTGGACGCTGGAGGGGCTGCTGCTCGCCGCGCTGGCGGCGCTGGTCTTCGGGCGCTTCTGCCTCGGGTCGTACCTGTTCCTGCTCTTCACCGGCCAGGGCGGGTACGCGAGGCGCACGCTCCCGTGGGCCGAAGACGGACCGTCGCTCTAGGGCTCCCGGAATCGAGCGCAGAGCATGCGGAGAGTACTCACGACCGGCGTGTTCCTGCTCCTGCTTGCCGGATCGCCCGCGGGCATGGCGCAGCCGGCTTCCACGCAACTGGTTCACGCGGCCGGCATGGCCCGTGACCTCCCGTTTCCCGACGAGCCGGTGAACCCCGCGGCCTTGAGCGCACCGCGAATGGCCCTGCTCAAGCCCGACGGCCCGGGCCCATTTCCGGCGCTGGTGCTGCAGCACCAATGCGGCGGGCTGGGCAACGCGCGCTGGCAGAATCGCTCGATGCTCGAGTGGGCACGACGGGCGGTCGAGCGGGGATACGTCGCACTGCTCGTCGACAGTCTTGGGCCTCGCGGTGTCGAGTCGGTCTGCATGGGCCCGCGGGGTGGGGTGAACCTGATGCGCGGCGTCAGGGACGCGCACCAGGCGGCCGAGCACCTGCGCAGGTTCGACTTCGTCGACAAGGAGCGCGTGGCACTGGCCGGGTTCTCGTGGGGCGCGATGATCGGCGTTCTGGCGAGCAGCCGGCATTGGGGCAATTCCCTCGGCTACGGATCGCGATTCGCTGCAGTGGTGTCGCTCTATCCTGGCTGCTTCACGATCCGCCCTCCCGGCTCGGGCGCGTACGAGATCGTCAACAACGACATCGACCGGCCGCTGTTGGTGCTGATGGGGGAGAAGGACAACGAGACGCCGGCCGACGAGTGCGTCTCGAGACTCGAGGGGGCGCGGGCCAACGGCGCCCCGGTCGAGTGGCACGTGTATCCGGGACTGACGCACTGCTGGGACTGCGAGAGCCTCGACGGATTCTCGAAGGTCGATTTCCGGGGCAACCATGTCGTCTACCGATACGACCGGGACGCCACCGAGGATGCCTCCAGGCGCGTGTTCGACTTCCTGCGAGCGCGCCTCGCACTACCGGCCCGGCCGCAGTGAGCGAGCATTGAGCAGCGCTCGCGCCCCGCGCAGGCGCCACTGGCGTCGGCGTCCCGTGCTCGCGTCGACATGGGTCGCGTTGGCCGCAGCGGCGACCTTTGGCTGCGCGCCGCTGACGCATTCGCACATCACGCTCGACGGCTCGGCCACCGACGCGCCTTCGGCCGCCGCGACGCTGAGCCTCGACCCCGACAACCCGCTGATCCTGCGCGGCCTCGACGGCGCGCCGATTCGACCGCTGCGCGTTCCCAGCGCGCTGCGCACCTGGACGTTCTTCGTGAAGCCCGGCAGGCATCTGCTCTGGGCCAGCAGCGTGCCCTGGGGCCTGCCGCTGTGGCCCCAATCCATGCGCTGCTACGCGATCGACGTGCAGCTGGAGGCGGGCACGGAGTACGTCCTCCGGCACGACGCCGACCGCCGGAACGCGCTGGTGGTGCGAAGGGGCGCCACGGTGCCCGAAGCGACCGGCCGACTGGTCGACGAGCCGTGGATCATGGAGCGCAGCTGCCGGTGGGAAGAGTCGCCGCGCTGACGGGCATCCGGCTCCTCGAAAGGCGGATCGCGCCGGCCGTGCGCGCGCAGCGATCGACGACTAGGTACTGCGCTCCGACCGCCCCGGGCGGCGCGCAGCGGGCGGCGGCGCGGTCGACTCGCGCACCACGAGCGCGACCTCGATCTCCGTGGCGTGCTGCACGTCGATGCCGCGCAACGCGTCGATGACCCGATCGGCGGCCATCCGCCACATCTCATCGGCCGGCACCCGGACCGTGGTCAGCGCGGGGTGCACGTGTGCCGCGAGCTCGAGGTCGTCGAACCCGACAATGGACAACTGGCCGGGCACGTCGATGCCCGACCTCTGTGCCTCGAGCAGTGCGCCGAACGCCAGCACGTCGTTGCCGCAGATGACGGCCGTCGGTGCTGGCCTCGCTCGCACCAGCGCGCGAAGGCCGTCGCGTGCCGCCGCAAGGCTGTACTTGCGCTCCACGATGCGCGAGTCCGGCAGCTCGACTCCGGCGGCCGCCAACGCCGCACGAACTCCGGCCACGCGCGCCGCCGCCCGATCGTTGTCGCGCGTGATGCCGGCGAGCATCGCGATTCGCCGATGGCCCAGGTCGAGCAGGTAGCGTACGACCTGGCCCATCGCCCGCGCGTTGTCGAACCCGACCGTGACCACCTCGTCCGGCGCCGGCCAGCTCATCACGTGCACCATCGGCACGCCCCGCTGGCGCAGCCGCTGCAGCAGGTCCGGGCGCTGCGCGCAGCCGCAGAACACCAGCGCATCGACGCCGCAGGTGAGCAGGTTCAGGGCCTGGCGCGCCTCGGTGTCGGGGTCGTAGTCCGAAGTCGCCAGCAGCAACTGCATGCCGCGCTCGGCCAGTCGCCTCTGCAACGCATCGATCGCCTTGGCAAAGATCGCGTTGTCGACCGTCGGGAAGATCGCGCCGACGGTGCCGCTGCGTCGCAGCATCAACGCCCGCGCACCGGCGTGGGGCACGTAGCCCAGTCGCGTCACCGCGGCCTCCACCTTGCGGCGAAGGGCCTCCCGCACGGTCTCCGGCCGGTTGAACACGCGCGACACGGTGGCGGTGGAGACGCCCGCAGCAGCAGCCACGTCCTCGATCGTCGGCAGGGGTGGCTCGGTGGCTGGCATGGGCAGGAATGTACGCGGTTTCACGCCGCAGTGCAGCACGGACTGCGGGCCGATTCATAGGGAAATTACGGAAGTGTCGGCTACGGATTCTACTTGACGACAGGCGGATCGGATATCAGAATGAAAGCGCTTACAAAACATTCCTGCGATGACCCCTACCCCGATCACGGCACCCTCCTCGGCAGGCGCCACGCCGCGCCAGGGGCGGCGCCTGCCGCTGGCCGGACTGGGCGCCGCCGCCGTCGCCGTGCTGGTCGTCCTCGCCGCCTGGTATGCGTTGACCACGGGCTTCGCGATCGTTTCGCCGGGGCGCTTCCCGGCTCCCGTCGAGGTGTTCGAGGCCGCGCGCCAGATCGTCTTCGAGGGCTACAGCAACGCGCTCTGGCACATGCACGTGCTGCGCAGCGTGGCCTTGGTCACGATGGGCTTCGTCGTCGCCTCATCCGTCGGCGTCGCGCTCGGCCTCGCGATGGGCGCGAACCGCGCAGTCGAGGCGTTCGTCAATCCGATCTTCCTGCTGCTGCGGCCGATCCCGCCACTGGCGTGGATTCCGCTCGCG
>CALMSQ010000496.1:0-4499 GCA_937872345.1 uncultured Burkholderiales bacterium
CGCTCGATCCGGGCGTGGTGGCCCGACAGCAGGACCTCCGGCACGGGCACGCCCTCGAACACCTCGGGGCGGGTGTAGTGGGGGCAGTCGAGCAGGCCGTCGGCGAACGAGTCGCAGGCCGCGGACCGGGCGTCGTTCATCGCGCCCGGCATCTGCCGCACGACCGCGTCGATCAGCATCATCGCCGGCAGCTCGCCCCCCGATACCACGAAATCGCCGATCGCGATCTCCTCGTCGACGTGGCGGTCGATCAGCCGCTGGTCGATCGCCTCGTAGCGCCCCGCCAGCAGGATCGCACCCGCACCCGTCGCGAGTTCGCGCACGCGCCGGTCGTCCAGCGGGCGTCCCTGCGGGGACAGCGCGATCACCGGCCGCCCGCCGGGGCCCGCTGCGCGCGCCGCGGCGATCGCGTCGGCGAGCGTCTGCGCCAGCATGACCATGCCGGGGCCTCCGCCGTAGGGGCGATCGTCGACGCTGCGGTACGCGTCGGTCGCGAAGTCGCGCGGGTTCCAGCAGGCGAGCGACCACAGCCCGCGCTCGTGCGCGCGCCCGGTGATGCCGTAGCGGGTGACCGCTTCGAACATCTCCGGGAAGATCGTGATGGCGTCGAATCGCATGGCCCGCCGCCAATCAGTAGTCGAGATCCCAGTCGGCCACCAGCCGGCGTCCGGCCACGTCGACCTCGACGACGAACGCGGGGACGAACGGAATCAGCCTCTGGATGCTGGAACCGGGGGCCTCGCCCGGCGCCTCGAGCCGAAGTACCGGATCGGCGCCGAACTCGTCGACGGCGGTCACCACCCCGAGCAACTCGCCGGCGGGATTGCGCACCGTGCAGCCGATCAGGTCGACCCAGTAGACCTCGCCAGGCGGCGCGCCCGGGAATTGCGTCCGGCTGATCATGACTTCGCAGCCCTTCAGGGCCTGCGCGCGATCGCGGTCGTCCAGGCCGCTGGCCTTCGCGACGATGTCGTCGCCGTGGACGCGCGATTGTTCGATCGTGAGCAGGCGGCACCCGGCTGGCCCGCGCAGCCACCAGCGCGGCTGGCCGGTCAGGATCGATTCGTGGGGATCGTTGAACGGGACGATGCGCAGCCAACCGCGCACCCCCCATGCTCCTGCCACCCTGCCGAGCGCGACCGCGTCGGCAGGCAGTTCATCCGGCGTGCCGCTCGACGCGCCGGCGGGGTCGTCGCTGCGGGACAGGCTCAGCGGCGCACCTCATGAAGCCGCCCGGGCGGCAGTCAGGCCGCGGCCGGTTGCCGGGCCGCGTGTTGCTTGACCAGTCGCGCGACCGTGGGCGACAGCGCCGCGCCTTGCTGCTTCCAGAAGTCGATGCGCTCGGCCGCCAGCGTCAGGGCCACCTCGTTCGACGCCGCGATCGGGTTGAAGTACCCGAGGCGCTCGATGAACTGCCCGTCGCGGCGGTTCTGCTTGTGCGCCACGACGATGTGATAGAAGGGACGCTTCTTGGCGCCGCCGCGAGTCAGTCGGATGACGACCATATCCGTATCCTTCGGTCCGTAATCGGAAAACCGGTAATTATAGCCGGCTCGGGCCCGCAGGACAATCGAGCCGCGTGACGCTCAGAACAGGCCGAGCTGGCGCTCGTCGGGGCACCGGCGGAAAAGGTCGGTGCGCAGTTCGAGCCGGTGACGGTCGAGCCCGTGCCGGCGCACGGCAAGGTCGAAGCGAAGCCCGATCAGCTGCGCCCACGCCCCCTGTCCGGTCATGCGGCTGAAGAATCGCGGATCGTTGAGCCGCGCCTGCCCCGGGTCGCCACGCATCTCGGCCAGGCGGCGCAGCACGCGCCGCGCGCGATCGGGGTAGTGGGTGCCGAGCCACTGCACGAAGAGCTCGCGAAGCTCCCAGGGCAGGCGCAGCACCTGGTAGAACGCCATCTGCGCGCCGGCTTCGGACGAGGCGGCGAGCACCTGCTCGATCTCGGGCTCGTTCAGGAACGGCGCAACCGGTGCAAGCGAGACGCCGACCGGTATGCCCGCTTCGCGCAGCCGGCGGATCGTCTGCAGGCGGCGCCATGGCGCTGCGGCGCGCGGCTCCCAGTGCCGGGCGAGGTCGGGGTCGAGGGTGGTGACCGTCACGTAGACGCCGACCAGCCCGTCGCGAGCGAGCGGCGCCAGCAGGTCGATGTCGCGTTCGATCAGTGACGACTTGGTCACGATCGTGAACGGCTGGCGACGCGCGGACATCACTTCGATCAGCTTGCGCGTGAGCCCGTAGCGGCGCTCGATCGGCTGGTACGCGTCGGTGGCAGATCCGAGGTTGATCGGCTCGCAGCGATAGGCGGGCGCGTCGAGTTCGGCACGCAGGCGCTCGGCGGCATCGACCTTGACGAACAGGCGCGACTCGAAGTCGAGGCCCGGCGACAGGCCCACATAGCCGTGATTGGGCCGCGCGTAGCAGTAGATGCAGCCGTGCTCGCAGCCGCGATACGGATTGACCGACAGATTGAAGTGCAGGTCGGGCGAATCGTTGCGCACGATCAGCGAGCGCGCGTGCTCTTCGCGGACCTCGGTGGACAGGACCGGCGGCTGCCCGTCTTCGCGGTACCAGCCGTCGTCGGCGGGCTCGCTTTGCCTCGTGGCGAAGCGATGCTGCGGGTTGAAGGTGGCGCCCCGACCCCGCACCGGGACTGACACGCTGTACATCGACCGACCTGCCGCCGTTAGCTGTATATTTGCACAGTATATCGGCGCGCCGCGCGCGCGTCCACCCCGGGCAACTCCAGGCGGCCGGCAAGGTATGCTGGCCATTCACGGAACGGCTGACGATGACGGCGACGGCACCCTGCTCTCGTTGCGGCACGCAGAACGCGGTCGGCGCGCGGATGTGCGTCGGCTGCCAGGCGCCGCTGGACGAATCCGCGCAGGCCGCTGCCGCGCCGCCGCTGGCGCGGCGCCTTCGACGTGGCCTCGGCGCGGCAGCGCTGGCCACGATGATCTCGGCGGTGGGTGCGTTCGCGATCTACCTGGTGCACCAGACCATGCCCGCGGTTCCGCCGGGCTTCGAGCGAGTCGCGCGCGTGCCGGCAACGTTGCCGCCACCGGGCTCGGGCGACGAGGCACGCCTGAGCCACCTGCGTCGCCCGGAGCCCGGGGCGACCGTCTTGACGCAGTCGGAGACGACGCTCGAGCCTCCACGCGGCACTGCGCCCGCGCCGCTTCGGCCGGCACCGGAACCGGCAGGCACCGTGGCGGCCCCGGCAACCGCAGAGCCGGCCATTCCGCAGGTCGCGACGAGCGCCGAGCGAGGCGCGTCGGCCGCGTCGGCGCGCGCCGGCGATCGCCTGGCGGCGGTGCAGCAGGCCCAGTGCGGCAGCGAAGCGCTGCTCGCCCGCTTCGTCTGCAACGAACGCGTGCGACTGCGCTTCTGCAGGAACCGCTGGAACGCCCACCCCGACTGCGAAGTGGGTCCGTCGCTGAACGCCGCCAACTGAACCTCGAGCCATGGCGAGGCCAGCCGGCCGCGCCGAGGTGGTCGCCGCGGGCCCCCGCGGCGCAGGCTCAGAACGCGGTCTCGGGCATCGCGAGCACGCCGGCCGCACCTTCGGTTGCGGCCGCAAGCAGCGCGCCAGCCTGCGTGAGCAAGTGGTCGGCGTGGAAGCGCGCGGTCGCGATCTTGCTCGCCAGGAATTCGGCGTCGCCGTCGCCGGCCTTCAGCAGCTCGTCGGCCGCAAGCGCCGCGCGTGCCATCTGCCAGCCCGACAACACCACGCCCGCCAGCTTCAGGTAGGGCACGCTGCCGGCAAAGGCGGCGCGCACGTCGCCCTTGAACGCACCCACCATGAAGTCGACTGCCGCCTCGAGCGCGGCCCGGCCGGCCGACAATCGGCCGGCGATCGCCGTCAGGTCGGCGCCGCCGCGCGCCGACAGCTGCGCCTCGGTTTCGCGCACCTTCGCGATCAGCGCGCGCGCGACAGCGCCGCCATCGCGCGCGGTCTTGCGCCCGATCAGGTCGTTCGCCTGGATCGCGGTCGTGCCCTCGTAAATCGTCAGGATGCGGGCATCGCGATAGTGTTGCGCGGCGCCAGTCTCCTCGATGAACCCCATCCCGCCGTGAACCTGCACGCCGAGCGAGGTCACCTCGAGCGACATCTCGGTGGACCAGCCCTTCACGATGGGCACGAGGAACTCGTAGACGGCCATGTTCTCGCGACGCGCCGCTTCGTCGGCCGCGTGGTGCCCGGCGTCGGAAGCCGCCGCCGCCACGCAGGCGAGCGCGCGCGCCGCCTCGGTGTGCGCGCGCATGGTCATCAGCATGCGACGAACGTCGGGGTGTCGGATGATCGGCACCGCCCCGCTGGAACCCGCGACGTCGCGGCTTTGCAGGCGGTCTTTCGCGTAGGCGACCGCTTGCTGGTACGCGCGCTCGGCCACGGCGATGCCCTGGACCCCCACCGCAAAGCGCGCGGCGTTCATCATCACGAACATGTACTCGAGGCCGCGGTTCTCCTCGCCGATCAGGTAGCCGATCGCGCC
>CALMSQ010000497.1:0-15402 GCA_937872345.1 uncultured Burkholderiales bacterium
CTGTTGCCCGGCGCGCGCATCGTGCGCGCGTTCAACGCGATCGGCGCGGCACGGATGGGCGCCGTGCACGAGCAGCCTGGGCGCATCGGGATGCCGATCGCGGGCGACGACGTGCAGGCCATCGCGGTGGTTTCGCGGCTGGTCCGCGACGTCGGCTTCGAGCCGGTGCTCATCGGCGGGCTGGCGAAGGGCAAGTACTTGATGCCGGGGACGCCGCTGGCGGGAGAGCGTTCGCCCGGGGAGATCCGCAGGATCGCGGCTGCCCTCGACTGAGCCCTGTTCGCACTGCGATCGTCTCCGCCCAGGGCCTGCCGGGCCGCCAAACGAGGCGCCGGCGACACGCTGGTTCGTGCCGAACGAGTCGGTGGTGATCGCGAAGATCGCCGGGTTCGAGCCGACCGCGTACGCCGCTTCGACGATGCGGCGTGTCGCGTCGCGCATGTGCTACGCTGCTTCGCATGCGCCTGATCCGATCGAACACCCGCCTGTTCGCGTTGATCGCGAGCTTCGCGATCATGGCGTCGGCGCTTGCGCCGACGGCGATGCGGATGCTGGCCGCGGCGCTGGCAGGGCCGATCGTGTTGGCGGAGGTCTGTTCGGCGGGCGGGGTGTCGAGCGCGCTGGTGGTCACCGATGCGGATTCCGTCGGATCGCGGCAGCCCGCCGGAGGCACCTCGATCCAGCGAGCGAGCGATTGTCCGTACTGTGCGCCCCACGCGTTCTCGTTCGGCATGCCGCCCGCGATCGGCCCGGCCGTGGTGTTGCAGGTCGTGTCCGATGTGCCGCCCCGGCGTTTCCTCGAATCGCATCGGCCTCTCTTCGCCTGGAGCGCGTCGGCGCCCCGCGGGCCACCCCTCGAATCCTGACCCTGCACCGGCGCGGCTAGCTCGGGGCGCCTGCCCCCTAAGCCGCTTCCCTTGTTCGCTCGATCCGCAGACGCGGCGCGACACGCGCGCGGCGACGGGTCGAATGCACGGGCACCGCCCGACAGGATTCGAAATGTCAGTTCGTCAGCCCGCGTCGCGTGTCGCGCCGCTCTTGGCGCAGCTTCTCGCACTCCTCTCCTGGACCGCCGCGGCCGACGAGCCGCACGATCGACAATTGCCTGCGGTGACGGTTTCGGCCGGACGCGGCTCCACCTTGCAGGATCTCGACGTGAGCACCACCGTGATCGACCGCGAGGCGGTGCAGCGGGCCCCGCAGACGTCGATCGAACAGATCGTGAACCGTCTTCCGGGCGTCTTCGCGTTGAACCAGCCCACCGGACAACTGCACCCGACCGCGCAGGTCTTCAGCATCCGGGGATTCGGCACCACCACGAACGTGAATACGCTGGTGATGGTCGACGGCGTGCCGGTCAACGACCCGTACTTCCGCACCGTCGACTGGGGACAGATTCCGAAGGAGTCGGTCGAGCGCATCGAGGTGATTCGTGGTGGCGGTGCCACCAGCCTGTGGGGCAACCTCGCGATGGGTGGAGTCATCAACATCGTGACCCGGGAGCCGCAGCCCGGAGAGCGGCGCATCAGCGCGAGCTACGGTAGCTTCGGCACTTCCGCGCTCGACGTTGCGGCCACGGTAGTGTCCAGCGACCGACTTCGGATCGGCCTGGACCTGGGCGTGGCCTCGAGCGACGGATATCGCCAGGTGCCCGCGGAATTCCGCAATCCGCGGATGTCGGCGACGGATTCGCGCGCCGACAACCTCGCGCTCACCGCGGTTTACACGCCCAGTTCCGCCTCGAAGTACTACGTGCGGGCTATCACTCACCGCAGCCAGGAGCGCGGCCTGGTCTGGGACCTGGCGAGAAACGAGTGGGACAGCCACCGGATCGTCGCCGGCGGCACGACGCGGCTGGACGACGGTGGCAGCGTGAACCTGAGTGGCTGGTACGGGCGCGCCGGGATGGATACCACCAATGCGGGGCAGACGCCGGCCTTCAGCATCTTTACGCCGCTGGCGGGCGTGCCGTTCGTCTCGCAGATCGAACAGGCGCGCTATCGCAGCGCAGGCGGTTCGGCGTTCTACCAGCGCGACTTCGGGCGGCTCGTGGACCTGAAGGTTGGCCTCGACGTGCGCGAGATCCGGGCTGACGATGCGCTGAACCTGTTCAACGCGACGTCCCCCACCGCCGCGATCGTCGCGCGCGGCGAGCACCGTTTCCAGGGCGTCTTCGCGCAGGGCACATGGCGTCCCGACACGATCCCCCTGGACGTCACGCTGGGGTTGCGGCAGGACTACTGGCAGGCCAGGAACGCGGGCGTCGAAGGCGTCATCCTCGCAAGCGGTTCGACGCTGTCCAATCCGCTCTCCGACACTTCATACAGCCGCTTCGATCCGAGACTGGGCGCGCGCTACTTCGTCACGCCGGAGGTCACGATTCGTGCCGCGGCCTACCGCAACTTCGCCGCGCCGGGGATGAACCAGATGTACCGAAGCTTCGTCAGCGGGACCAGCTACACGGCCACCAACCCGGGCCTGGTCCCGCAGACGAACTTCGGCAAGGAGATCGGCCTGGACTATGCGAAACCCGGGTTCGATCTCGCGTTCACGTTGTTCGACAATGCGATGGACAACTTCATCGACTTCGCGCCTCTGTGCACGAGCGCGTCGGCCTGCAACCCGCTGGTAGCCGGCACCGGGCTCGCCGCCAACAGCGTCACGCGCGTCAATCGCTACGTGAACGCCGGCAGCGCGGTCTTCCGCGGCGCCGAGTTGCTCGGGCGCTATGAGGTCGACGAGGCACTGCAACTGACCGGCGGCTTCACCCGCACGCAGGCCTACCTGACGCGATCTGCCTATACGACCCCAGCGGCGACACCGCCGGATCCGGTCGGCAAGCAGATCGGGCAGGTGCCGCCGTGGACGCTCACGCTCGGCGCAACGTGGAGGGCCGCGCCGGCGCTGACGGTCAGCGCGCAGTTGAAATCGTTCCCCTCGTACTGGAACAACACTGCGCATACCCAGCGCAACGACGGGGCGACGCTGATCGACGTCGGCGCGAGCTACCGGATCGGCAAGTCGTTCGAATTGTGGGGCAGCGTGCAGAACCTTACCAATCGCCGCTACTACGACCAGGGGCTGACGTACACCACGATCGAGGGCTCGACGGTGAGCGGCAGCGGCATACCTGCCCTCGGGATTCCGCGCTGGGTGACCGTCGGCGTGCGGGCCACGTTCTGATCGCGTCAGGGGGATTTCACGATGAACGACTCGTCACTTCGATCGCGCTTCGTCTGCGGCCGGCTCGTCGCCGTCGCGAGCGCGCTCCTGGCGCTGGCGCCGCCGCTCGCGGCCCACGAACACGCGATGGGCACGGCGGGCGCCCCGTCGAACGCGCACGCCGCGCCGGGCGCATCCTACGCGTCGCTCGCGCCGTTTGCGTGCGCCGGTGCCTCGCTGGCCTGCGCGACGGCCGCGACGCCCGCATGGGCCCCGGACGGGGCGCTGTGGGTCGCGTGGGTAGCGGGCGGGGCGGTGTCGGTCGCACGCTCGCGCGACGCTGGCAACACCTTCTCGGCGCCGGTGGTGCTGGGCCGTTACGGCGCCTACGCCGATCTCGGGCCCGACGCGCGGCCGCAGATTGCCGTCGGCCCGGACGGCCGCATCGTAGTGGTCTATGACGTGTTCAAGGACGAGTCGTGGAACGCGCGGGTACTGGTCGCGGTCTCCGACGACGCGGGCGCCACGTTCTCGGCGCCCAGGGAGGTCACCGACGATCCGGCGAGCCAGCGGTTTCCTGCGATCGCGGCGACTGGCGACGCCGCGCTGTTCGTCGCCTGGATCGACAAGCGAGTGGTCGCGGCGGCGGCGCGCCACGGGCGCAAGGTGCCCGGCGCCTCAGTCGCGTATGCATGGTCGAACGACGGCGGCAGGACATTCTCGGAAGCGCGCATCGCGGACGCGCAGAGTTGCGAATGTTGCCGCATCGGCGTGGCGATGGCGCAGCCGCAACGGCCGGTCGTGCTCTTCCGCGCGATCTTCGAGGGCAAGCTGCGCGACCACGCGGTGCTCGTCTTCGAGGGGCGCGATTCGCCCGGCCCCTTGCGTCGCGTGGCCGACGACCGCTGGGCCATCGACGCCTGCCCGCACCACGGCCCTTCGCTGGCGGTCGCGCCGGACGGAAGCGTCCACGCCGCGTGGTTCACGCAAGGGCGCGCGCGACAGGGGGTCTTCTACGCGCATTCCCGCGATGCCGGCGCGACGTTCTCGCCCCCGATGCGGGTCGGCAGCGCCGCCAGGCGGGTTTCGCGGCCGTACCTGCTTGCGTCGGGAACACGAGTCTGGCTGGCCTGGAAGGAGTTCGACGGCAAATTGACCAGGGTGCGTGCGCAGGTCTCGCGCGATGCGGGCAAGACCTGGTCCAACGCGCGCGAGGTGGCACGGACCGATGGATACTCCGATCATCCACTGCTCACCGCTCATGCCGGCACGGTGTATCTGTCGTGGCAGACGCAGGCGGAGGGCTATCGCCTGATGGCGCTGGAGACGCAGCGATGAAGCACTGCGACTCGTCGAGGCGCTCGCTGTTGTCGCTGCCGGTGCTCGCCCTTGCCGTCGCCGGCGCGCGTGCGGCCGCCGCGAGCGCGGACGCCGGCGATGCAGCCAGCGGTCGCGCGGTGCCGCCGTCGTTCGAGGCCGGAACCTTCGCGAAGATCGTCTCGGCCGGCGCCGGTCGGCCGCTCGTCGTTCATTTCTGGGGCCTGACCTGTGCACCGTGCATCGAGGAATTGCCCCGGTGGGGAACGTTCGTGCGGCGCGAGCCCGGCCTGAACGTCGCGTTCATCCAGGTCGATCCGATGCCACCCGATCGCGTTGCCGCGATCCTGCGCCGTGCGGGCCTCGAGCGCGCGCGCAACTGGACTGCGCGCGCCCCGGTGGACGAGCGTTGGCGCTATCGGATCGATCCGGACTGGGCAGGGGAACTGCCCAGAACGTTGCTGATCGCGGCGACCGGACGCCGGATCGCCTCGAGCGGCCGCGTCGACTTCGAGCATCTGCGCTCATGGCTCGGGCGCGATCGCTGACCTCGAAGCGCGCAGCGACGGGCGCGGACAGGTTTCCGATCGATACGAACGACCCTCCGCGCGACCGCGCGCGACCACGGGAACCCCGATACGATACGCGCTCACCGGCCGATCGCCGTTCATGCCCCAAGCCGACTCCGACCTCGCCCGCCCGCTTCGCCTGCTGGGCCTCGCCGCCTTCGCCAGCGCCGCGTCGATGCGCTGGTGCGATGCGTTGCTGCCCGTGCTGTCGGACGAGTTCTCGGTCACCGCGGGCCAGAGCGCGCAGGTCGTCTACGCGTTCGCGATCGCCTATGGCGTGATGCAACTGGTCTACGGGCCGCTGGGCGACCGGCTCGGCAAGTACACGGTGGTGTCGTTCGCCGTGCTGGCTTGCACCGTGGGCGCGATGGGGTCGGCGCTGGCGCCCGGTCTGGGCTGGCTGACGCTGGCGCGCGTGGTCAACGGGGCCGCGGCGGCCGGCGTGATTCCGCTCGCGATGGCCTGGGTCGGCGACAACGTTCCGTACGAGCGACGCCAGCCGGTGCTCGCGCGCCTGATGGGCTCGATGGTGCTCGGGGTCATCGCGGGGCAGTGGCTGTCGGGTGTCTTCGCGGACACGCTGGGATGGCGCTACGGCTTCGTCGGCGTCGCGCTGTTGTTCGCCGCGACCGGCGTCGCGATGCGCGTGGCCGCGCGCGCCGGCGATTCGACGCCCGCGGACCCGGCCGACGCGCGGCTCGATGCCGGCGCCGCGGGCGTCTCCAACTTCGAACGGATGCGCCGCGTCGTGCGCGATCGGCACGCGCGGCTGATCCTGGCGATCACGGCGGTCGAGGGCGGGTGCGCGTTCAGCGCGATGGCTTTTGCGCCGAGCCACCTGCACGAGCGCTTCGGGATCGCGGTCTCGTCGGCCGGCGCGATCCTGGCGCTCTACGGCGCCGGCGGCTACCTGTACAGCCGCAGCGTGCACTGGCTGCTCGCGCGGATGGGCCCGCTCGCAATGGCGCGCGCAGGCGGCCTGCTCGCCGGCCTGTCGTGGGTGCTGTTCGCGCTGGCGCCGGGATGGGCCTGGACGCTGCCGCTGTGCCTGGGATCGGGGATGGGTTTCTACATGATCCACAACACGCTGCAGACGCAGGCCACGCAGATGTCGCCCGGGCAGCGCGGCACGGCGGTCTCGCTGTTCGCGTTCGCGCTGTTCTCCGGGCAGTCGGTGGGGACGGGCATCGCTTCGCTCTTCGTCGACACGCTGTCGACCGGCGCGGTGCTGGCCGCTTGCGGCATCGGGCTGGCGCTGCTCGGGTTCGTCGTCGCGAGAATCGACCTGGTGGCGGATCCGGCGGCGCGACCTGCGCAGTGAGATCACGCGCCGGCCTCCGGCTTGCCGAGTCACGCGCCATGGATAATAATGCGTCTCAATTACACAATGGGGCGCAGGATGAACTTCACGCGAATCGCCGCCGTCCGCTGCATGGCGGCGCTGCTGTTCGGAGCGACTGGTGTCCGCGCGCACGCGGCGCCCGACGAGATCCAGGTCTACACCGAGGAACTGGACGACCCGGGCGAGTCCGGCGTCGAACTGCACCTGAACCACGTTCCGTCCGGGCGCACGAATCCGACCTATCCGGGCGAGTCGAGATCGGCGCACCGCCTGCAGGTCACGCCGGAGTTCTCTTACGGGCTGACCCGGACCCTCGAAGCAGGCCTCTACCTTCCGGTGGCCGTCGGCTCCGACACCGGACTCGTCGACAACGGCATCCGCTTCCGGCTCAAGTTCATCGCGCCACGGCCACCCACGCAGAAGTTCTTCTGGGGGCTCAACGGCGAGTTGGGCTGGTATTCGCGCCGCACGAGCGAGAGTCGCCGGGCGATGGAATTCCGCCCGATCATCGGCTGGCGTGACCAGGGCTGGCTCGTGAGCTTCAACCCGATCCTCGACGTCGAACTGTCGGGCGGCCAGAGCCACAAGCCGTCCTTCGACCCTGCGCTGAAGATCGCGCGCGCGATCCGCAGCGACACGATGCTCGGCATCGAGTACTACTCGGAGTTCGGGCCGCTCGGCGACTTCCATCCGGCGCGCGAGCGGCCGACCTACGCCTACGCGGTGATCGACACCGCGATCGCTGCGGGCGTCGACCTGAATTTCGGGATCGGGCGCGGATCGAGGGGCGCGGAGGATCGCTGGGTCCTGAAGGCGATCGTGTCGATGTCGTTCGAGTAGGCGCAGGCCGGGTTACGATGCGCGCGAGGGTCGGGAACGCTGCGCGACATGGAAACCCCACGATGCACGACGACGAGATCCGCGACGCCGTGCGCGCGGTGATCGAATCGGTCGCGCCCGGCGCCGGCCTGCAGGCGCTGCGCCCCGATCGGCCGCTGCGCGAGCAGGTCGATCTCGATTCGATGGACTGGCTCAACGTGCTCGCTGCGCTGCAGGAGCGGCTGGCGATCGCGATTCCCGAGTACGACTACGGGCGGCTCGACACGCTGGACGCGATCGTGGGCTACGTGGCCGATCGCCGGACGAAGCCCGCCGCCGATGCCGCGCGCGTCGCCGTGGCGCCCGATGCGCCGCCGCCCGAAGTCGAGCATCGGATCGACGGCGTGCGCGTCACGCTGCGCCCGATCCGCCCCGACGACGCCGCGCGCGAGGGCGAGTTCCTCCGCGCGCTCTCCGACGAAGCCCGCTACCAGCGGTTCATGGCCACCATCGGCGAAATGCCGGCCTCGCAGTTGCACACGCTGACCCACGTCGACCAGCGGCGCGACCTGGCATTGGCCGCGACGGTCGATCGCGGCGGGCGCGAAGCCTTCGTCGGTGTGGCGCGCTTCGGCGTCGACACGACCGGCGCCGGCTGCGAATTCGCGGTCGTGGTGTCCGACGACTGGCATGGCACGGGGCTCGCAGGCATCCTGATGCAGGCACTGATCGACGTCGCGCGGCGCCGCGGCCTGCGCACGATGGAGGGCTTCGTGCTGGCGACCAACAGCCGCATGCTCAAGCTCGCGCGGCAGCTCGGGTTCAGGCTACTGCCCGACGCGGAGAGCCGCGAGACGGTGCGCGTGGTGCGCAACCTCTGACAGGGCGGCGGCCTGGGGAGCGCGGCTACGACGACACGCGTTTGGCGCGCGCGGCCTTGCGGCGAGGCTTCGCCGAGGCACCGGAAGCGCCGACAGGCGGCCCACCCTCGACGGTCTCGTCGCGCAGGTGCGCGATCAATCGATCGATCATCGTCCTCAGGGCTGCCGCCTCGCTGTCGCTGAGAACGGCGCGCACCAAGTCTTCGCGCGCTTGTGCACTGGGCGCGATCAGGGCAAACAGCGCCTGGCCGCGTCGCGACAACCGCAGCAGCGAGCGCCGACGGTCCGCGGGGTCGACCGCGCGCAGCACGCGCCCCTGGCGGACCAGCCGGGCGACGCTACGGCTGACGTTCATCACGTGCAGGCCGCTCCAGTCGGAAATCTCGGTCGCCGTGGTGCCGGGTCGCGCAGCCAGCGCCATCATGACGCGCCACTCGGTCAGTGACAGGTCGTAGCGCGTGCCGAAGCGCTCCTGGAACGGTCTCGAAAGCAGGTTGACCAGCCGCAGCAGCCGGTAGATCAGCGCCCGGTTGTCGAGCATCGACTTCGTGATCTTCGCTTGGGGTGCGGCATTCATTGTTGCAGTGCGTATAGACCGGGATCCGCCCATATATTAACGTTTGTTAAGAATCGACGATGGCGATACCCGTGGGCGACGATCCGGCTTCCCCAGACGGAACGACCAGGCAGGTGCCGGAACCGCGCGCGGCCAGGCTCGGGCCGATGCAGCGCATCGCTGCCGCGCACCTTTCGAAGAGCCATCTGGAGACGGCGCCGATCACGCTGCTCGGCGAGGTCGAAGTCGACGCGCTTGTCGCGCTACGCGAGGCGCTGAATGCCGGCGCCGCGCGCGGCGCCGGCCCGCACGTCAGCATGACTGCGCTACTGGCGAAAATCGTCGCGCAGGCGTTGTGCGCGCACCCGGCACTGAACTGCACCTTCGTCGACGGCGAGGTTCGCATCTCCGACGCGGTCCACATGGGTGTCGCTCTGTCGATGCCCGACGACAACCTCGTCGTTCCGGTCGTGCGCGATGTCGGGCGCCGCACGCTCGCCGAGGTGGCTGACGCGCTTGCCGACGTCGGCACCCGCGCGAAGGCCGGTCGCTTGACGCTCGAAGACGTTCGGGGCGCCACCTTCACGCTGACCAACCCGGGTGGCGTGCGAAGCGCGCAATGGTCGACGCCGATCATCGCGCTGCCGCAGTGCGCAATCCTGGGCGTCGGTGCCATGAAGCGCAAGCCGGTGGTGCGCGACGGGGAGGTCGTGCCCGGATGGGTCCTGCCGACCAGCCTGACCGTCGATCATCGCGTCGTCAACGGCGTGCCGGCTCAGCGGTTCGTCGACACTCTCCACGGACTGCTCGCTGCGCCGCAGACGGTGGACCTCGGAACCTGAAATCGGGAAGGAGCACGATGAGCATCGAAGTGAGGATGCCCGACTTCGGCGGCGACGCCCACGAGGCGACGATCGTCGCGTGGCACAAGCGGGCTGGCGACACGGTGGCGTCCGGAGAACTGCTGGTCGAGGTCATGACCGACAAGGTGAACATCGAGGTCGAGGCGCCGGCAACCGGCGTGGTGGCCGAGATCCTGCATGCGGGCGACGAAACGGTCGCTACCGGAGTGGTGATCGCGCGCATCGATGCAGCCTGACGGAGGAACCTGATGAGCACGCGCGACGAGACCTGGCTTGCGTTGTACCGGCTGATGCTGGTCGTACGGGAGGCCGACCGGGTCATCGGGGAGATCGATGGCCACTGGCACCCTGCGCTCGGCGAGGAGGCGGTCATCGCAGGTTGTTACCACGGCTTGCGCGCCGACGACGTCGTGGCGCCGCACTATCGCGGCATGCTGGGTGCGTCGTATGCGCGAGGCGCCGACCTGCGGCGCCTGTTCGCCGGCCTCGACGGCAGGGCGACCAGCCATACGCGCGGGCGCTACCGCTCCGACGTCTGCGGCCCCATCGAGGTCGGCGTGATCGGGCTCTACTCCGGGGCCCTGGGGCCGCCGATCGAGTACGCGGCCGGCGCGGCGCTGGCGGCCAGGCTCGACGGCAAGGGCGCGGTGGCGTTGGCGGTATTCGGCGACGGATCGGCCAGCCGCGGCAACTTCCACGAGGCGGTGAACCTCGGCGCGGTGCTTCGGCTGCCGGTCGTGTTCGTCTGCCAGAACAACCAGTACGCGATCTCGACACCGTCCGGATCGGAGCATGGCGGCAGCATCGTCGATCGCGCGCCGGGCTACGGGATTCCCGGCGTGCGTGTCGACGGAAACGACGTCGTCGCGCTGCACGAGGCGGTCCAGTCGGCAATCGCGCGGGCGCGCGCAGGCGGCGGCCCGACCCTTCTGGAGGCGTTCACCTATCGCCTCGGCGGCCACATGAGCGCCGATCCCGCGTCGTACCGCTCCGGCAGCGAGGTCGAAGAGTGGGCGGGACGCGATCCGTTGTTGCGGCACGAGGCGCTGTTGGCGGCCGAGGGAGTCCTCGACGGGCAGGGCGCGACGCGACTGAAGCAGGAAGTGGCGCAGGAGGTCGCGCATGCGATGGCGCAGGCGCGCGAAGATCCGATGCCGGACGCCGCAGTGTTGGGGCTCGATCGCGTGTTCGCGGGAGCGTGAGATGGCGCGACTTACGATGCAGCAGGCAGTCGTCAGCGGAATCGCCGAGGAGATGCGGCGCGACCGCAACGTCTTCATCATGGGCCTGGACATCGGCCGCTTTGGCGGCCCCCTGAATTCATGCAAGGGGCTCTGGGAGGAGTTCGGCTCCGAGCGGGTCATCGACACGCCGATCTCCGAGGGCGGGGTCGTCGGACTGGGGGTCGGCGCCGCGCTGATGGGCAAGCGCCCGATCGTCGACATCATGTTCCTGGAGTACCTGGGGCTGGTGCTTCAGCAGGTCGGTTGCGACGCGGGCGCCATGCACTACTACTCCGACGGAAAGGCGCGCGTGCCGCTGGTGGTCCGCGCGAAATACGGCGTGGGCCCTTATCACGGCCATGCCTACGACTACCACGCATGGGTCGCGCACGTCCCCGGCGTCAAGGTCGCGATTCCTTCGAATGCGCTCGACGCCAAGGGAATGATCAAGGCGGCGATCCGCGACGACAACCCCGTGATGTTCCTGGAGCACATGGGGCTGTACCACGGCGCGCGCGACGAGATCCCGGACGGCGACGTCGTGACGCCGCTGGGGCAGGCGGCGGTCGTTCGCGAGGGCGACGCGGTGACGCTGGTCGCCGTCGGCGCGATGGTCAAGCGCGCGCTGCAGGCAGCCACGATGCTCGCAGCCGAGGGTGTCGAGGCCGAGGTGGTCGACCTGCGCACGATCGTTCCGCTGGACACGGGCACCGTGCTGAAGTCGGTCGCCAGGACCGGCCGCCTGGTCGTGGTCACCGAGTCGGTGCGGTTCTGTGGATCGGCGGGCGAGGTGGCCGCGATTGTCGCCGAGGAGGGATTCCGGTCGCTGAAGGCCCCGATCGAGCGGCTCGGAATGCCGAGCGTGCCGATCCCGTTCGCGCGCAATCTCGAGAAGATGCTCGTTCCGGACGAGGGCGCGATCGTGGCGGCGGCGCGACGCACGCTGGCCGCCTGAGAGCCCGGAGGCCGTCATGCAGGGAAAGGTGGCGATCGTGACGGGGGCGGCGAGCGGAATCGGCGAGGCTTGCGCGCAGGCGTTCGCGCGCGCCGGCGCGCGCGTGGCGATGTTCGACCGCGACGCTGCGGCGCTCTCGGCCGCCGCTGCGGCGATCGACGGCGCGCTCGCGGTCGTCGTCGATGTGGCCGACCGCAAGTCAGTCGAGGCTGGCGTGCGCGCGACCTGCGACGCGTTCGGCGGTGTCGACGTTCTGGTCAACAGCGCCGGCATCGAGTCGACCTATACGATCGAGCGGATGCCGCAGCAGGAGTGGGACCGGGTGATCGAGGTCAACCTGCGCGGGGTCATGCTGTGCACCCAGGCGGTCGTCGAGCCGATGAGCACGCGCGGCGGCGGCGCCGTGGTCAACATCGCCTCGATCGCGGGTAAGCGGATCTCCTATCACGGCGGCGCGGCCTATACCGCGTCGAAGTCCGGGGTGCTGGGGTTCACGCGGCACGCGGCGTTCGAGCTCGGCATCCGGCGCATTCGCGTCAACGCGATCTGCCCCGGGCCGACGCTGACGCCGATGATCCGGCGCAACGCGACCGAGGCGGAGATAGCGCGCACCGTGAAGACGATTCCGCTCGGGCGCTGGGTCCAGCCTTCCGAGATCGCCTCCGCGGCGTTGTTCTTCGCCAGCGACGCGGCGGCGATGTGCACCGGCACTTCGATCGACGTCGATGGCGGCGTGCTGGTGTCCAACGGCAGTTCGTACGAAGATTACTTTGCGCGGCGACGCTAGCCGCAACCAGGGGGAGATCGACATGAACCGACGCATCCTCGCAATCGCGGCCGCCGTCGGCTGCGCCGCCGTCCTGGCGGTCGCGCCCGCGCGCGCGCAGACGACCTTCAAGATGGCGTTCGTGGCCCCTCCGCCGGTGTGGGGCCCGATCGCCGACTACTACGGAGAGCAGGTGGCGAAACTGACCAACGGCGCGATCAAGGTGCAGGGCGTCGGCGGCGGCCAACTCGGCAACCTGCCGCAGAACTACGCGGGGCTCAAGACGGGCCAGATCGACATGATGCTGGCCGATACCGGCACGCTGGCACTGGCCCGCGGCGGCAAGGATTTCAACGCGCTGTTCGCGCCGTACGTCTTCCACGACCATGCGCATTTCCGCAAGTTCATGTTCTCGAAGACCTTCACCGACATGCTCGCGCCGGTCGAAAAGGAGGCAGGCTTCAAGTATGTCGGCTACGTGTCGGACCGCACACCTCGGCAATTGACCACCGCGAACACCCGGGTCACGAAGCCGGAAGACCTGAAGGGGCTGAAGGTCCGCGTGCCCGAGACGCCGACGATCCTCGAGGTGTTCAAGGCCTGGGGAGCGGCGCCGACACCGGTCGCTGCGGCTGAGCTCTACCTGGCGATGAAGCAGGGCATCGTCGACGGGCAGGACAACGGATTCGACGCGATTGCCGGCGCCAAGTACTACGAGGTGCAGAAGTACGCGATCCGGATCGACTACATCCAGTCCGCGCTGATGGTCCTGATGGCCGAGAGCAAGTGGAACGCGCTGAGCCCGTCGCACCGGCAGGCCATGCTCGACGCCGCGATCGCAACAGAGAAGTGGGCCAGCAAGCGAACCTGGGAGGTGAGCGACAAGTCGATCGCGGTGCTCAAGGAGAAGGGCATGGAGATCGTCGAGCCGGATCTTGCGCCATTCAAGGCGTCGGCAGCGAAGGCCTTGAGTGCGCTCGACGGCAATCTCTGGAGCAAGGGAACGCTCGAGAAGATCGCGGCCGAGCGATAGCGCTCCCGCCAGCGCCGCACGCTACAGTCGCATGCTCGGGCGCCTCGATCGCTTCGTCGAGTTCACGATTGGCGCGATCGCCGTCGCGCTGATCGCCACGGCCTTCGGCCAGGTCGTCGCGCGCTACGCGTTCGGGCAGTCGTTCGCGTGGGTGCTCGAGGTCGACGTCATGCTGATGGTCTGGCTCACGATGCTGTCGGGCTACGTTGGCGTGCGGCGCCGCGCGCACATGGCGACCGACTTCCTGGTGGCGTCGCTGTCGCCCGCCTGGCGCCGGCGCGCCTCGATCCTTGCGTGGACGTTGTGCGCACTACTCGTGGCGATCGTCGGCTGGACCAGCCGGATCATCGTCGACTCGATGAGCGGCATGTATTTCGTCTCGATCCACGTCGAGCAGACCGTGATGTACGCGAGCCTGCCGGTCGGCATGGGCCTGATGCTGTTGGCGATCGTCGTCGAGCTGGCCGGCCTGGTGCGCGGCGGCGCCTGATGCTTCAGCAGCTCCTGCCTTTCGGCGTCCTGATGGGAGCGTTCCTGGCGCTGTTGGCGCTAGGGGTGCCGGTGTTCTTCGCGATGGGGCTCGCGTCGCTGTCGTTCATCCTGGCGATGGGGGGGCAGGTTCCCTTCAACGTCCTGGCCTCGACGCTGATCCAGGGCATCGACTCGTTCGCGTTCCTGGCGATCCCGTTTTTCTTCCTCGCCGGCGAATTGATGAATACCGGCGGTATCACGCGGCGGCTTCTGGCGTTCGCGGCGGCGCTGGTCGGACACATCCGCGGCGGGCTCTCGCACGTCGCGATCGTCGCGAGCATGGTGTTCTCGGGCGTGTCCGGATCGGCCGTCGCCGACGCTTCGGCGATCGGCGGCGCGCTGATCCCCGCGATGAAGGCACAGAAGTATCCGGCCGAGTACGCGGCGGCGGTCGTTGCGGCGGCCTCGACGATGGGGCCGGTGATTCCGCCGTCGATCGCGTTCGTGGTGTATGCGCTTGTCACCGAGACGTCGGTCGGCGAGCTGTTCCTGGCGGGCGCGCTGCCCGGCCTGATGATGGGCATCTGGCTGCTGGCGGCAGCGAGCCTGATCGCGCGGCGCCGCGCGTTTCCTTTCTCGCCGCGGGCGACCGTCGCGCGCGTGTTCGCGACGCTGCGCGACGCGATCTTCGCGCTGATGATGCCCGTCATCATCCTCGGGGGGATCGTTGGCGGCGTCGTGACGCCGACCGAGGCAGGCGTCATCGCGGTGGTCTATGCCGCGCTGGTGGGCCTGTTCGTCTACCGCGAGATGCGGTGGGCGGATCTCTGGCGGGTGCTTCGCGAGTCGACGATCAACTCCGGCTTGATCCTGCTGATGGTCGCGGCGTCCGGGACGTTCTCGTGGCTGGTCGCGAACATGGCGATCGGCGATACGCTCGTGAAGTTGTTCACGTCGCTTACCGACAGCCGCTGGGTGATGCTGGCCGTCATCAATGCGTTCTTCCTGATCTGGGGTCTTGCACTCGAGCCGCCCGTCGCGCTGGTGACGATGGTGCCGCTGCTGGTGCCGTTGGCGAATGCGTATCAGATCGACCTGATCCACCTGGGCGTGGTGGTGGTCTTGAACCTGATGATCGGACAATTGACACCGCCGTCCGGGGTCGTCACCTTCCTGACTGCGCAGATCGCCGGTGCGCCGCTCGCCGCGGTCTTCAGGGAGGCGACGCCTTTCATGGTCGCGCTTCTCGTGGTGCTGTTGTTGATCACCTATGTGCCGGCGATCGCGTTGTGGTTGCCCGCCCTGCTGATGGGCAGGCCGGGATAGGACGGGCAAGGCACGGCCCGGAGCGTTACGGAGAAGCAGGCAACCCCGATGATCACCGTCCACCACCTGAACAACTCGCGCTCGCAGCGCGTGCTGTGGCTGCTCGAGGAACTCGGCCT